>DUNL01000193.1 GCA_012839385.1 Clostridiaceae bacterium | reverse complement strand
TTATTACGAACTGCTAAAGTCTCGAATCTTAGTCTCAGGAGATGGCGCGGGTGAATTTTTAAATTGGCTTTTGAGTAGGAAAGTTACGGGCAAAGAGCCCGATCAGATTACCTATACCATCATGTGCCAAAGTGATGGGGGAGTTGTGGATGATCTCCTGGTATATACAGTTCCTGAAGGATATTTGCTGGTCGTTAACGCCGCTAACAAGGATAAGGATCTGGTTCATATTGGCGATAGCGTTCGTCTCTTCTCTGACCGGTTCGGTGTCGCGGCAACAGAGATTAATTATGAGGATCTGTCACCTGCTTATGCCCAAGTCGCTGTGCAAGGACCGCGGAGTTTGGATTTTATGTTGAAAGCCGGCGCTTTATTGGGTCTTGATGACGAAGGTGTTGAGGCTTTAACTACTTTAAAGCGCTTTCGTAGTCTGAATTTACCAGCTGTAGATGAAGAAGGGCCGCCACTGATTATTTCCCGGACCGGTTATACCGGTGAAGACGGCTATGAGGTTTATGGTTCCGCTCGACTGATAATAGCGCTGTGGGACTTTCTGACCATAGAAGGTTGCGTTCCCTGTGGACTTGGATCACGTGACGCTTTAAGGTTGGAGGCCGGTTTGCCCCTGTATGGGCACGAGATGTCGGCTGAGATTAATCCTTTAGATGCCGATCTGGATTTCTTCGTCAAGTTTGATCGACCCTTTCAGGGTGACGGCATGGTAAAAACCAGGAAAATAGTAAGGCTGGTTAATCCCGGCAGAAAAATCCCCCGTGACGGCTATCCCGTCTTCCATGGTGATGATGAAGTAGGTTATGTGACCTCTGGCGGTTTCTCACCAACTTTGGGGAAAGGGATAGCTAATGCGCTGGTGCGGATGGAAGTACCGGCAGATGTGAAAGAACTCGGCGTCACGATTAGGGGTAAAAAGATTATGTTTGACGTAGTTGAAAATTATCTCGAAAAATAATGTTGAGCCAGATTGAGTTCTCCGGCGAGTAAGGATGTTAAATCCGCTAGTAATTTATTTTGGCTGTTTATTATTGTTGATTGGCGCTAAGGCGTCTAATGATATCTTATGGAGGTTATTATGACTAAAGTGGAAAAGGATCTGTTTTATACTGAAGATCATGAATGGGTACGTGTAGAGGATAATATTGCCGTTGTCGGTATTACGGATTATGCCCAAGATCAGTTGGGAGACATTGTCTATGCCGAGGCGGTTGATGTAGGTGAAGAAGTTGAGTTGGCGGATGTGATCGGGAGTGTCGAGTCGGTAAAGATGGCTTCTGATGTCTATTCTCCTGTTTCCGGAAAAATTGTAGAAATAAATGAACTGTTGGAGGATGAGTCGGAACTGATTAACGAGGATCCGTACGGTACCTGGTTTGTCAAAATTGACATGGCCGATCCGGCAGAGCTGGATCAGCTCATGGATGACGCGGCTTATATTGAATTTTGTAAGGGAGAATAATCAATGAAGGGATACCTGCCTATTGACAGGGAACAGCGGACAGAGATGTTGGCGGATGTGGGAATCAACATCGATGATCTGTTTAATGATATCCCTGAGAGTATGCGCCTGCGTCAAAGCGATTTCCCTCATCTTGCGCAGACAGGACTTTCAGAAATGGAAGTCAGACGTGAAATTGGCGCTTTAGCCGCGAAGAACATTAGTACTGACAATTATGATTGCTATCTGGGCGCCGGCATCTATGATCATTTCGCTCCTGCCGCTATTGCTCATCTGGTGGGAAGACAGGAGTTTTTAACTTCTTATACACCGTATCAGGCGGAAATATCACAGGGTACGCTGCGCGCTATCTTTGAGTGGCAGAGTTATATTTGCCGTTTGACCGGTTTAGATGTCTCCAATTCATCAATGTACGATGGAGCTTCGGCGGCAGCGGAATCCATGTTGCTCGCTATGCGCAGTAAGCGTAAAAATAAGGTTTGGGTCTCAGGTGGACTCAATCCGGAATATATCGAGACGATAAAGACATATTTGCTGTCATCAGATTTCGAGGTGGAAGTAGGAGAGCTGGATGCCGAGGGGAAAACTACAGATATGCCTCAGGAAAAGGGCTATGCCGCTTTCCTAATTCAAAGCCCTAATTTTTATGGCATTGTTGAGGATCTGGCTTCATTTGCCGAGGCGGCACATGCTGTGGGGGCGCTGGCCGCGGCTTCTTGTGATCCGATCAGCCTGGCCCTGTTGAAGCGACCAGGAGATTTGGGCATCGATATTGTTTCCGGTGAGGCTCAAGTCTTGGGGATAGCGCAGAGTTTTGGCGGTCCGGCCGTTGGTTATATGGCTGTGACGAAAAAATTGATGCGACAAATGCCGGGTCGCATAGCCGGAGAAACTGTAGATGCTGACGGCAGAACCTGTTATGTACTAACTTTACAGGCCAGGGAACAGCATATCCGGCGCGAAAAAGCTACTTCAAATATCTGTACCAACCAGGCTTTGTTGGCCACGGCGGCTACGATTTATTTGGCCTTGAACGGTAGATCAGGTCTTAGAGAAGTAGCGGAACAGTCAGCGGCTAAAGCGATCTATTTGCATGATCGTCTGGTGGAGACAAAATTGTTTGAGCCGCTATATGATGCCCCCTATTTCCGTGAATTCGCGCTAAAACCTAAAGATGGTCTTGATCTACATAAATTAAATCAAGGTCTTCTCAAGCAAAAGATACTGGGCGGCTTAGTGTTGCCGGAGAATGCTTGGCTACTGGCGGTTACAGAGAAAAAATCTAAAGAACAACTGGATCGCTTTGTGGCCGCGGTTGTAAAGGAGGCGAGCTAATGTATAAGGATACCAAGTTAATATTTGCTTATGAGACTAAGACTAAGCCTAATCGACTAATAGCGCCTCTTGATCTGGATAAGCCGGATTTAGCGTCTTTTTACGGAGAAGCTTATAGTGAGGAATTACCTGATCTCCCTGATATTGACGAGGTTTCTGTCATCAGGCATTATACCAATTTATCGGCTATGAATTATGGCGTTGAGACAGGAACTTATCCCCTGGGTTCTTGCACCATGAAGTATAATCCCAAAGTTAATGAAGACCTGGCAGCTCTGGATGGCTTTACCATGACTCATCCCTTGCAGCCCGAAGAAACGGTTCAAGGCAATCTGGAACTACTCTATTCATTGGAACAAAAGCTCTGTGATCTTATCGGGATGGATCATTTCACTTTCCAACCCTCTGCCGGAGCTCATGGCGAGCATACGGGACTATTATTGATAAAGGCCTATCATGAGGATAGAGGTGATACGAAGAGAAACATTATTATTGTTCCCGACTCAGCCCATGGCACTAACCCCGCTTCGGCGGCGATGGTGGGCTATCAGGTGCGAGAAGTTGCTTCTAACGAGAAGGGTCGGGTAGACCTTGAGGCCTTAAAAGAACTGATGTCAGATCAGGTCGCGGGTTTGATGTTGACCAATCCAAACACTTTAGGTCTGTTTGAGACAGAAGTAGAGGAAATAACGAAATTGGTTCATGATTGCGGTGGTCTAGTCTACTATGACGGCGCCAACGCCAACGCGATCCTAATGCAAGCCCGACCTGGAGATATGGGCTTCGATGTTGTCCATCTCAATGTCCATAAGACCTTATCGACGCCACATGGTGGCGGTGGTCCGGGAGCAGGCCCGGTAGGCTGCAAAGACTTCCTGGCGCCATATTTGCCAAAGCCGGTAGTAGTCCGTCGTCAGGACGGCTTCGCGCTTGACTATGATAGACCGAAATCAATTGGTAAAGTGCGTGCTTTCACAGGTTCTTTTGGTATTATGGTTCGCGCCTATGCTTATATATTGGCCAATGGGGCTGAAGGTCTGAAGGAAGTATCTGAGGGAGCGGTGGCCAATGCCAACTATGTTCTGGAGCGAGTTCGTGAGGCGTACGATGTAGCCTCCGAAGAAGCGCCGATGCACGAATTTGTTATCACCGGCGCAAGACAGAAGAAAGGCAGCGGTTGTAACACGCACGATATAGCCAAACGCCTGATCGACTATGGTTTCCACCCGCCGACAGTATATTTCCCGCTGATCGTGCCGGAGGCTATGATGGTAGAACCGACAGAGACTGAATCCAGAGCGGATCTGGACGCGCTGGCTGATGCTTTGCTAAAGATAGCCGAGGAAGCTGAAGATAAACCGGAACTTCTGCGGGGAGCTCCGCATCAGGCGCCCATCTCCAGACCGGATGAGACCCGGGCAGCTAGAAAGCCGATAGTAAAAGCCTAGTTCTTATATCAATTTACTTTTTACGAGCATCTTATGACATTGGAAAATGTCATAAGATGCTTTTTTGTCAACTATAGGGTATTTTTACCGAACGCGGAATAATTGTCAGTAGTGTTCACAGATTACCCTCCTAGGGAAAAATTATAACCACGTTATAACACCTTATTACAAAAAAACTTGACTCGAACAACAAATGCTATTATAATCTATACAATTAACCGGGCTAGTCCGTTATTTAATAATATTTACACTTAATGTGCTCCTAGTCGAACGGAGGTTATAGCATGAGACGTAATTATTCTCTATTATCGCTGGCAAAATGTTTAATCGTCGCGTTGCTGTACCTGCTTTGGTAATAGTTATTCAGTATTTAATTTTAAAGCCTCGTGGTTACACTGATCGTTAATAGGAGTTATCTATGAAAACTTGATCCTGCCGTAGTTATTATTCCAGACTTTTTTATCGCGATCGCCTTGTACTCCCCGGTACACTGCTGATGATTTTTTTCTACACTATTCTTCTTGGCCAGAGAGATAATTCGTAATCAGACATTTTATGATGAGATAAACACCGTAAGGCCTCCACTGTTAACTCAGCTGTTTTTTTAACTTATGTGCCGATCATTATGGCGGGCATGATGCTGGTTGCTTACGAGTACAGTAGTCTGTTCAAACGAAAACATTTGGAGGAAAGTGTCGAGGCGATTGAACACGGTTACGAGAAAAATCTGGCTTGGACTTCCTATACTCTCTTTAAGCTGGTAGTCTTTATCTTTGTCTTTTTTACCGCTTTGCTGCTCTTCCTAAATCGCGATTTCGCCTTTGTTTATCCGCGTTTTCTGCTCTATCTACTCAAATCCCAGTTCATTTATTATTTTCTTTTGCCCCTCCTGTGAGCGCTTATCGGCCTGGCCACATCTTTTTCTCGCAACAGGTTGACCGCCTATCTGGTTATTTTAGTCTTTTTTCTTCTGAGTACCAGTTTCGGATACGGGCTGCTTTTATCCTATACGGGTTTTCTGGGACCTATGTCCGTACATGTGATAGGACTATTTGATCTCTGGCCCCGAGGATTAGACTGGGATTTTCTGGATAGCTATGGCTATCCCGCTGAAAATTATCTTATTATTCAGATGTTGGTTTGGATCTTTTTTGTCTTGTTTCTTATTATGCTGTTCCTTTTCTTCAAGAAAAAGACTCTGGGACGGGCTCTCATATCAATTATCGGCCTGACACTGACTGTTGTCTTATTCTTAATCCATATTTCTCCTGCCTCCATAGTAAATATGAAGGATCTTGGTAGATATGATAGTGGCAGTGCGGATGATATTTATTATATGGAGAATATACAAAAGGAAAGAAAGACCGCGACTGAGATTTTATCTTACGATCTGCGTTTTTCTGTCAGTCGCCTATTACGGGCAGATGTCAGCGTCACTTATCGACACGAACTTGAGGAGCCCTTTTTCCTGACTCTTTACCACGGCTTTAAAGTTACGGCTGTTCAAGATGAGTCCGGCCGACCGCTGGATTTTCGTCAGGAACTGGATACCATTGAGATACTTGATCCTGTACCGGAAACCGGGAAACTGCGTCTACTCTATCAAGGCTATGGGGCAAAGTACTTTGCCAATGATCAGGGCATATTTCTACCGGCTAATTTCGCCTATTATCCTCGTCCGGGGCAACACGCCATCTATGATAAGGAACTGGCCGGCTTTAAGCCTATCTTTCCATCGCAGCCGCTTTCCTTCACGCTGCAAGTCACTTATCGAGATCAGGTCTACTGTAATTTGCCTACCAGCGGGGAAAATGAATTCTCCGGTCAAGCGCACGGTATTTCACTATTTTCCGGCCTATATAAGGAGGAAGAATTTGATGGAGTACGGGTATTATATCCATATTTTGGCACCTGTTTCAGCAATCCCAGAAGGGATTTTCTGGACAATATACAACCACTTTTATCTGCTGAACCTATGCTACAAGATACCGGATTCATCGCCTATATGCCCAATATGAATTTCCCCAGCCCTTATGAGCAGATTGTCTTGCTACCTGACCATCTCATGATTAGTGGTAGCGCTATGCATCTGGCAGAGAGGATTCAAAACTGGCAGTTTTTGTCCCAGAAATATGACCTGCACTTTATGATCAATGTCCTAACAGAAAAACCTGAACTCTTTCAGGCGAAATTCGATTATATACTTTCAGAGATAGAGGAAATGCCTGAATTTGAAGATTTTTTCAAACAGGATAAATATTATCGTCTGGGTTTCATTCTGGAGCAACCGGGGGTCGCGCGTGAAGAAATAGTCAGTACCTGCATGTCTTATATCAATAACGATGCCGATCAACGCACTGTTGATGAATTTCTGCTGGAGCTTGAAAAGGAGTATCTACGAGATGCTGAGTAATCGATTGGCTATCCCAATCTGTTGAGGAGGATCATTCCTGATGATAAAAATAGAAAATCTAAACAAATCTTTTCGCCGCAAGAAAGTTCTGGAAAACCTGTCTCTTGAACTTGGCGCTGGTGTCTATGGCCTCCTAGGTCCTAATGGCTCGGGCAAGACAACACTTCTACGCTGTATTGCCGGGATCTATCCAGAAGGCAAGAAGAGTATTACCTTCTCTTCGTATAAGGATACATCTGATTTTTGCTTGCCACTAAGTTATCTGCCGCAAAATTTCGGCTTACTTGATAATCTTACGGCCTTTGAAATGCTCTGTCTGTTATCTCATCTGAAGAAGATTCCCCAAGCAACTATTGCGGAGAGTGTCCTTGAGTCTTTACAGGCTGTGAATTTGGAAGATAGAGCTAATGACCCGGTGAGGAAGCTGTCAGGCGGCATGGTGCGCCGTCTAGGGATAGCGCAGGCACTTCTAGGTTGCCCTAAGATCAGACTGTTTGATGAACCGACTGCCGGACTTGATCCGGAGGAAAGACTGCGGTTTAAACGATTAATCCAAGCTTCTGATCCAGCGAGACTGACCGTGATTTCGACACATATTGTTGAGGATATAGAGGCGACATGTGATCATGTGATAGTGCTTCTTGAAGGCAAGATTGCTTTCTTGGGAACTCAGTCAGAACTTGCGCAACTGGCCGCGGGTCTGGTCTATGTAGTTCCGGCCTCTGTATATTCCCCGGATGCCGATACCTTTGTTATCAAGGAGACTGAAACAGATAGTGAGCGCGAATTACGTATCTTGACTAAACAAAGTGAGCCTTATGCAGCGAGCCGAGTTCAGCCTGTGATAGAGGACGGGTATATCTCGCTCTTGAAAGGATTTGTCAGTGCCGGTTAAATCTCACTACAAACTCTGGTATAAGACGCTGGGTAAAGGCAGTATTATTTCTGTCTTGTTGCTGGGAGCAGTACTACCCGCCCTTTTTATTATTTATTATTATTTATCAGCAGATAAAGAGATGGCCATAATACATTTGCGTAACTATATCCAGATAACAATTCCGATTCTAACCTTAATCAATCCCGCTACGGCTCTCAAGGCTTATTGTGAGAGGCCGCAGAAGGAACTGCTTCTACAGATCAATCGCCGAATGAGATTTAAGGTCGCGTTGTTGACTCTGGCGCCAACATTTTTTATAACAGTCATCACTTTAACGGTTTATCATTTTTTAGGTATGATATCGATCGATTTGTTAGTTATTCTTGTAATCTCGATTCTCTTTCAGTATGCCGTGTCATATACTTTGGCGTTGGCCTTGGCCAGCGTCAGCGCAGCGGTTTTCTTTCTGATTACCTATGCTGTTATCAATATAGCGGGTGGAGGCAAGCTACCCTTGTTTCCATTCTTTTTTACCGAAGCGGAGATTTCTTTGGGAGAAAATATGAGCGCAATTATACTCTACCTACTCTGCGCTTTCTCTTTGCCCGTCATATCTAATAAGGCTATATATGAATGATTTTAACTCCTTTTCGAAGAGATAGTTTGTTGTAAAGAGTAGGTAATTAATACTTGCATATAGATTTTTCATTGCTTGCCTTTCTGCTCCGATTATCTTAGGTTATAATGGATCTGATTGTTTTTGTAATCATCAGTTATTTTGAGGAAGGATGGATAATAGTAAATGGCAATTAGAGTTGCAATTAATGGATTTGGTCGTATCGGCCGTTTGATCTTTCGTTCTATGGTAGAACAGGGTCTTTTGGAGGAGCAGATTAAAGTTGTAGCTGTGGTTAGTACTATGACGGACGCGGATTATTTCGTTTATCTGCTAAAACATGACTCGGCTCAAGGGAAATTTGACTGTGAGCTCACGACCAAGAAATCATCACCGGATTTAGAGGAAGAGGATATCTTAATCGTTGATGGCAAGCATGAGATCCAGTGTGTACCTGCTGCTAATGCCCCTAAAGAACTGCCCTGGGCAGAATTAGGTGTGGATTATGTCTTAGAATGTACCGGGATTTTTAATAATAAAGAGGACGCTGAAGGACATATCGCCGCTGGCGCTAAAAAGGTTATACTATCCGCTCCGGGCAAGGGTGGAGTGAAAACTTTTGTCTATGGTGTCAATGAAAATGAATATAACAGTCAGGAACATCATGTTATTTCCAATGCTTCCTGTACTACTAACTGTCTGGCTCCCGTTGTCTATGTACTTCTAAAAGAAGGACTAGGTATTGAAAAAGGTTTGATGACGACGATTCACGCTTATACTGCTTCTCAGAAAGTAGTTGACGGCCATAATAAAAAGAACTGGCGTTTGGGGCGCGCGGCGGCGCTGAATATTATTCCCTCTACTACCGGCGCGGCTAAGTCGGTCGGAGAAGTATTACCTGATGTTAAAGGTGTCATGACAGGTATGTCTTTCCGTATACCGATCATCACCAGCTCTGTAGTCGATCTGACTATTCTTACGAAGAAGAAGACATCCATTGAAGAAATCGACGCGCTCATGAAAAAGGCTTCAGAGACCTATTTGAAGGATATTCTCGGCTACTCTAACGAGATGCTCGTGTCAACAGATATCATTCACGATGAGAGATCTTCGGTCTATGATTCAGCCGCTACCTTGCAAAACAATCTGCCCGGAGAGACCAACTTCTTCAAGCTGGTCACCTGGTATGATAATGAATGGAGCTATAGTTTGCGCTGTATTGATTTATTACTCTATATGGCCAAAGAAGACGGAAGTCTTTAAGCTTTAAAAACTATGTAGAGGGAGCGATCTAGCTCCCTCTATTTATATTTGCAGTTTGGAGATGATATTGTGGCGATGACACAAAATATTGACGACGATATTAGAGAAAAACTGATTGAAGGCGCCTTCCGGGCTCAGAAGAGAGCCTATGTACCGTATTCTAAATTCCGGGTAGGAGCGGCGGCGCTGGATGACCGAGATGAAATTCATCTTGGTTGTAATATTGAGAACTCCAGTTACGGCGCGACTAATTGCGCGGAGCGAACTGCCATCTTTTGCGCTATCGCATCGGGGGCCAGGCAAATTAAAATGCTGGCTGTAATAACGGATGATGATGACTTTGCCAGACCCTGTGGCATCTGTCGCCAGGTTATGACCGAGTTTGTCAGTCCGGATTTTGTGCTCTTGGCTCTGCGTCCTGATCGCAGCTATGTTGAACTGACTATGGAAGATATTCTGCCTCGCTATTTCGGACCAACCAATCTCAGCAAAATTGACAGTTAATTGTTCTGCCGTGGGTCTTGTTCTTTGCCGGAGAGAATTATAGATATGTCGGCGCGAGAACATATCTTAGTAAAAATTGCCCTATCTCTTGTATCTGTGAAAACTAATCTTTAATCAGCTACAAATATTTTATCCTTTCAACATAGCCACAATGGATATGATGGTTGAAGTTATGCCTTCGCCCCCCAGAAGCCCTGCCGCGATAATATTTCCCGCCATATTTATCTTATCCGATTTTAGTCTGGAGATGAGCAGCTGAACAATGCCGCCCAGGAAGATTGAGGTTGACATACCTAGTCCTAAGATCATGCCGATACCGATGATCATGGAAGGAACCTTCAGAAGAAACAAAATCATACCGGCTAAAAGAGCTGCGGTAAAGATCAGAGGATCACCGATGCCACTTACCATAGCGGCCACACTATGGGATTGGGCAGCAGGAAGGCCTGTATCCGCGCCAACATTTCCATACTGAGCGATAATGAGAAAAAAAGCGGGTACAGCGACAATAACACCGGCCAGACCACCTAACAACTGAGTAACAAACTGAGCCCGTGGGTCGGAGGAGAGAACATGACCGGTTTTATAGTCGTTCATGGCGTCTCCGGCATAGCCGCAGGCAACAGCCACTAAACAAGCGATAAGAATAGCATGTTCATCACTGACCGTAACTAAGAGACGGATTGACAATAAAATAATAATGCCAAAAATCTCCATCGGATTGATACCGGTTTGGCCGGTAATAACGGAAGACATAGCAGTGGCAAAAATTACACCCACCATCGTGAACAAGGATACGGGCAACGAGAATCCGGCCCAGATGGAGATGACAAAACTCAAAGCTGTACCGATCAGCATATATAGACCACCCCGGCTTTTTTTCTTAGCCTGTTGTCCTTTCCCGGTACTTAGACGACGTTTCCTAGCGTCAGCGATACTGGTGCTGACAAAGTTTATTACAATGCCTATTCCGGCTCCTACCATGAGACCGACAGCAGACGTGATGATGTGATCGGAAATTCCGGCCTGCTGCATAATTAGGCCTACCAGCGCGCCGACAAACCAGTAGCAGGCCGGTATAAAGCCGATAATATAACCGGTGGCGAGAGCTAATGGTGACATATATATGGCCACGGGGAAGAAACTGACGCTTCCGGTGTAGAGAGCTTGAATCCAGCCTTTGACATCACGTATTACCGTAAAGACAGATGATACGGCTAATGAAATAATCAGCATTAACGCTTGACCGCCTCCCGCTTCACCCGCTGTCAGGGTGTCGGCAGCAGCCGCTCCGATCGGATAAGCCAACTCTAATTCTTCAATATTACGACGCCTATAGACCCAGCATAATACTGTACCGATGACTACACCGGCCAGTGAAACCAGAAAGACAGGCCAGAATTTAGGCAGCATCCAGGCAGAAAGCTGCATTGTTTTAGGATCATATGGTTCATAAACACCGGAGATAAATAATGCCGGAATGGTAAAAGCAATCCCTCCAGCTACCATGGCTCCGGAAGACATACCTGTCTGCGTAACGTTTATCTCATGTAAAGTAGTTTTCTTCTTAAAAAAACTACTACCGATTTTTAATAGAGACATCGACAAAATAGCTACAAATATTGTCGGCCAGGGGAGAGCACTCATTTTCAACGCGATATACATTGAGCTAATGGTGATTAAGATAGAGCCGGCAATAGTTAATAGTATTGAGCGCCAGGTTAAACCATCGTAAGAAAAGTGTGTCTTTTGTTGCATTACTCCGTCTCCTGTTCTGTTATGCTTGCAATCGCAAAGTGCTTACGATATGTATATTGTCATAGTAGTGATTAATTATCAAATGATACAATCTGCTAACTAACATACGATGAGGTTTAATGATGAACGACCCTACAAGGCATGAAGACGATGAAATTTTGACCATGAGAGATTGCTATAACGATTCTTCTCGCTCCGCCAGTTGCAAAGATAGCTGTAGTAAGTATAAAAGCGCAAAGCGCACATCTTTTAAAGTTCTGGGTTTGGATGATCCTTGCTGTGTTCTTACAGATGCAAACCGAGCTTTATTGTGTGTGTTGGCTATCGGACGCAAGTTGGAGGAGGCCGGTTATCGTTTTTCATATTATTCACTAGCTTGTAATCCGGAAGCTTTTATCTGTGAGCCCCGCGCTATGGAATATTTGGATGCCATGGACGAGGACAAATTTCCGCTTACAATTTCAGAGGGGGAAATTCTTAAAGTAGGTGAGTTGCCTAATGCTAATGATTTTTCATGTTGGACAGGTTTAGATTTTTCTGACCTGGATTTGAATAAAGAATTAGAAATACAAGCAGTAATCGCTTGTGAAGAGACTCGTAGCAAAATTTGTCTGGGAGCCGATGAATGCAGTGGAGTTCATGAATGTTTTATAATTGGTGGCAGCTTGCTCAAGAAATCTCCGCTTGATGACGAATAGTTTTTCTTAAAAGCACTTTATCAGCTATAATAAAGTAACCGTTAGATTGTTCTCAAAAATTTATCAGGCCCAAGCTGTTTGCTTTCGTGGTCAAGAAAGGATGTAACCGATGGTTCTTAATATTCATGGCGTAGGGATGAAAATAGGTGAGCAGTTTCAGGAAAAAGTAAAAAGCAAAATGAACAAATTCCATCGCTTCTTTGGTGATGAGGCGGTCGCGAATATTCGTTTCCAGCATGAGCACGATGAAATACGAACTGAAGTGACAATAAAGGTAAGGTCTCATTATTACCGCGCTGAAGCTACCGCCCCTGAAGGCATTATGGCTCTGGAAAGAGCGATTGACATCCTTGAGGGTCAGATCCGCAAGCATAAGACGCGAATGAAAAAGCAATCTCGCAAATTTAGCTATATGAAAGAATATCTTGCCGATCTGGAGAGTAGAGTTGAACCGGAAGAGGTAGAGGAAATGCCGATAATTGTTCGGCGCAAGAGCTTCGAGATTACACCTATGGATGCCAATGAGGCTGTCTTACAGATGGAGCTATTAAATCATAGCTTCCACATATTTATTAATCCCGATACCGGCAAGGTGAATCTTGTTTATAAAAGATTAGACGGGAATTATGGATTGATTGAACCTGAATATTAAAGATCAAGTGATGAGCTAAATCAGTTTGACGGTCGCTACCCGGCGACCGTTTTTAGAAAGTAAATAAATTTATAATATAAAATATGTTATTTGCAAAATTTGGACAATCTGATTCTGTTCGACCTGGTCAAGAAACTTCGGTAGTTTCGTCAACCGGCGAATCTTTTTCTACGTCCGCTAATGACTATGATGTCGAGCATGATCCCTTGCTTAAGGGCTTAAATCCTGAGCAAAAGAAAGCTGTGATTCATGAGGGGTCTCCACTTTTAATTTTAGCCGGAGCCGGCTCGGGCAAGACGAGAGTGATTACAAAGAGAATTTCTTGGCTGGTACAAAGAAAGAATGTTAATCCCGGACGCATTCTGGCCATTACCTTCACCAATAAGGCTGCTCAGGAAATGAAAGACCGTGTCGCAAACCGAATCGGACTAATTGCTCGCGCTGTTTGGGTGGGTACTTTCCACTCTATGATGCTGAGGATTCTAAGGCAACATGCTGAATATATCGGTTATGAACGCTCTTTCTCCATTCTTGATACTGATGATCAGAGACGAGTTTTAAAAGAAAGTATGAAAAAGGAGGGGATTAGTGACAAAACTACCCCTCTACGTCATATTCATCAAGAGATCAGTAAAGCTAAAAACAAGCTGATTTATCCTGAGGAATACGCTCAGATGGCTGACAAAGATTTGCAAAAAAAACAAATCGCCGCGATCTATAAGAATTATCAACAACAGTTGGAACAGAATAATAGCATGGATTTCGATGATATTTTGGCTCTTACAGTGTTTCTCTTTGAAAAAGAACCGGAAATCCTAGCTTATTATCAAGAGCGTTTCCTTCATCTACTGGTTGATGAATACCAGGATACTAATTACGCTCAATATGTTTTGGTCAAGATGCTGGCCGCTAAACATAAAAATCTCTTTGTTGTCGGAGATGACGATCAATCTATCTACAGCTTCCGGGGAGCTAATTTGATGAATATTCTGGATTTCGAGAAAGATTTTCAGGGTTGCCGTGTAATTAGATTGGAGCAAAATTACCGTTCAACGCGTACCATTCTGGCAGCGGCAAATTCTATTATCAGTCAAAATAAACAACGAAATCATAAAAATCTCTGGACTCAAGGAACAGAGGGTAAGAAAATCAATTTTTACCGCGCTCTTGATCAAGGTGAAGAAGCGTTATATGTCGCGAATCAGATCAAGCATCTTCTCTCTAAGTCGGAAAATAATATAAGTGGCAAAGATATAGGTATTCTGTACCGTGTCAACGCTTTGGCCAGGAATCTGGAAAGCGCTCTCAGGGACAGAGGTATTGTCTATAGAATCTATGGCGGCACACGCTTCTATGACAGAAAGGAAATCAGAGATATTGTTTCCTACTTGCGCCTGATTAGCCAGCCGACGGATGATATAGCGCTACTTCGAATAATTAACACGCCGCGACGCGGCATTGGCGCGACTACTATAGAGCTTCTGAACGCTGCCGCTGTTCGTGAACAGACTTACTTATTTGACATTTGCAGTCGGATTGAAGAGTTCTCGGAGCTTTCCTTCGCTGCCAACAATATCCTTAGTTTTGTTCGCCTGATAAATGATCTGCGACAGATAATGGACAAGAATGAAATTGAATTTGGTTATTATGTTAAGCAGGTGACGTCAGCATCCGGGCTGAGAGCTGAACAAGAAGCTCAGTTGGGTAAGTTGCCCTTGGAGGCTACAACTAGAATTCAAAATATGGATGAGTTGATCTCTGATGCAATGGAATTTGAAGGGCGACTGCAGGAGGAAATTGAAGAACTAAGTCAATTCCCGGATCTGATGGAGGATCTGGATAACTTGACTTTGCCACTAACACTGGAACAGATAACAGAAGCCTACCTGGAGCGTGTTGCTCTCTATAGTGATCTTGACCAGGAAGATCAGGAAGATGCTGTTAGTTTAATGACTATTCATAGCGCTAAGGGCTTGGAGTTTGATACGGTGTTCCTGATCGGCGCCAATGAAGGCCTGTTCCCGAGTGAGCAAGCGCTCCAGTCAGCGGGTGAAATTGAAGAGGAACGACGACTAGCTTATGTCGCGGTTACTAGAGCTAAAAAAAGACTCTATATAACCGCGACCCGCAGGCGTCTCCTATATGGGCAGACTATGTATCAGAAAGTCTCACGTTTCGCCACTGAAATACCGGATGATTTGGTAGAGGAAGAAGGTGGGTCACGCCATGGAGATGATGAATACAGCTCCGGTTTTCAATCAGATTTCGGTTGGAGAAGAAGCTTTAATTCAGCATACGAACGAGATGATCGTTTTCAAAGAGACTTTGCTGCCGGAGTTGTCGGATCACGGGCCGGAACAAAAGAGAGCGGTCTGAAGGATAAAGCGTTCGTCGCGACTACCGGGTTTACCACTCAAGGCAAGGGTAGAGGGCTTAACTATAAGGAGATAGCTGTGGGCGACAAGGTAAGTCATGAGCAGCACGGTACGGGAGAAATCATGAAAATAACTCCCTTTAGCGGTGATGCCATTCTGGAAATTAATTTCCATGGTCTAGTAAAAAGATTTAAGGCTTCAATGTCACTTTTGAAGCGAGTGGAGGATTAGAATGGTAACTCTAAGTGAGAGGACCTTACCTCGTCTGTTAAAAGAGGAGAGCGAGATTCGAGATCTCAGTACTTATGCGACTAAAAGCGGTCACAGTCGCGGACGCAGGGTAATTGAGGAAGCTTGTCCTGTGCGCACGATGTTTGAGCGCGATACCGGTCGAATTCTGTACTCAATGCCGTTTCGGCGCTTACGTCAGAAAACACAGGTGTTTTTTAATCCTCGCAATGACCATATTTGCACGCGGATGGAACATGTACTGTATGTGATGTATTTGGCGGAGACTATAGGAAAAGCGCTAAAACTTAATCAAGATCTGATTCAAGCGATTTCATTGGGGCATGATTTGGGTCATGCGCCTTTCGGTCATGCCGGTGAGGATTCGCTTAATAAGATTCTGGCCGAGCGAGAAGAAGAATTCCGCTTCCAACATGAGTTACATTCCCTGCGCACCGTTGATCTTCTGGCTGACCATAAAGGTCGGCTCGGACTTAATCTCAGCTTTGAAGTGCGAGACGGTATTGTTAGCCATTGTGGTGAGAAGATAGGAGAGTATGAACTGGTGCCGCGACGCCGGAAAAGGGAAGAAGATTTGATAGAGGGCGCTTGGCAACATATGTTGCCGGCAACTCTGGAAGGTTGCGTTGTTCGTATTGTTGATCGTATAGCCTATGTGGGTAGAGACATTGAAGATGCATATCGGGCCGGGCTGATGAGCTTTTCCGACATTCCTGCGGAGGTGCGAAGTGAGTTGGGAGATTCCAATTCCGCTATTGTCAACACTTTAGTTATGGATGTTATTGCTAATAGTTATGGCCAAGACGCGATTGTTATGAGCAGGGAAAAGGGAGAGGCTTTGCATGAGCTGATTCAGGAGAATTATAATCGTATCTATTTGTCAGAGCCGATTCAAATCTATGAAGCTATGGTTGATAATGTAATACGAGGTCTGTTTACAGCCTTTCTTGAGGCTGAGACAGGCGTTTTTTCCGGTTCACAGGAGGGACAGTTAGCCTTGCGTAATTTTCGCGAGTTTTTAACTAAACATCCTGAAGAAGAAAATGCTTCCCTTGTACGACATATCGTTGACTATATTGCCGGTATGACTGATCATTATGCTACCTCTGTCTTTAATTCTATCTATCAGATCTGATATAGGGGGATATGTTGTGGTCAACAAGATTAACAATACTAATACGGTAGATGTGGGATCCGGTTCTGGGGAGACCGGAGTAGAATCATCTCCTAGCCGGACAACCGGTTTTTTTGCCATGTTACATAGGATGCGCTATATACATCGTTGGTCTTTGATGAGAAATACCGAGACTGAGAATATAATGGAGCATTCCTATGAGGTAGCGGTGATTGCTCATGTCTTAGCCTTGATCCGACAGAAGTATTTTGCCCAAAATAGGATCTGTCCGGATCCTGATAGGGTTGCCGTGCTGGCGCTATACCATGACCTACCGGAAATTATGACCGGAGATTTGCCCACCCCGGTTAAATACGCGACTAGAGAAATGCGTGACAGCTATCGACTGGTTGAGCAAGAGGCGGCTCAAAAACTGCTTAATATGTTGCCTGACGACTTGCGGGAGTACTATAGGCCCTTGCTTTTTCCTGACCTCGATGATGAGGAGATTAAAGAAGCCATGTTGCTAGTCAAGGCAGCGGACCGCTTTGGAGCCTATATTAAATGTATGGATGAGCTCAAAGCGGGCAATAACGAATTTCGTAGCGCTATGTCTGGTGTTAAAGAGAGACTAGAGCGGATGAGGTTACCGGAGATAGAGTGGTTCACAAAATACATGCTACCTGCCTATAATAAAACTCTGGACGAATTGGACTCATAAACAAAGTATTATTTCATCAATATTTCAATCTTCCTACAAGTCATGTTCATAATGAGGAAAGCAGTAACCTGAGTATGTTTTGCCATATTTTCATATTTTTATTATGCTAAAATTAAACAATCATGATGGCAGTTCCAAAGTAATCTGAAGCTGAGGAATTGTGACATTATCATGTTTTCATGAGGAAACGGAGCTTGTTAATGCGAAAAAATCGAGGCAGACATAGAGTATTAGTTCTGCTACTGACTGTTATCCTGCTGCTTCTTTTTGCAGGGCAATCGCTATTGGCCGCAACTGTTGAAGAAAATTCAGCAGAAAGAGCCGGCGCCACTACAAGTGTTTCATCTGACAGTTCTGTTCCGATGGAAACTGATGAATCGGTCCAAGAAACGGAAGCGACATCAACTACTGAGGAGACTATACCAACGCAGGATAGCATGCCTACAGAAGCAACAGCGACTACTACAGATAAGGTAGGCGAGTCCACTGAATCCAAGACTGAAACCACTACTATAACTGAAACTAGACAGTCCCGCGGTACTTCAATTACAACTTCACCATCAACTACTCCTGCGGTAGAGGAGCCCACGGAGGCAACGTCAACAGCAACAGAGACTGAAGAAACTGAAGAGACTGAAGAGACAAAAGAAGAAATGCCAGAGCAGATGTTCGCGCTGATGGCCTTGCCTTGGAACGCGACAATAACTGCTTATCCAAGCTTGCGTTTACGCATAACACCCGATACCACATATAGTAGTAAAGGCTCTTATCCGACTAATTCCAGACTGCAAGTCATCGGTTATGTTGATAACGGAGAGTCAGTCAACAATAATAGCAGATGGTATCGAGTTAAGATGGAGAGCGATGGTCAAGAGGGTTATGTATCAGCGGAGTATGTCAAACTTGATGAAGGCTTTACGCCACAACCTTATGTCGCGCCTTTACCTGTCGATCCGGTTATCACTCCTCTGACAGACGCGGAATTTCAGGCCCTGTTGAATAAGGAGTTCCCGCGTAGTTATCATGCTGCTCTTAAGTCATTACATAAGAAATTTCCTTACTGGACATTTTCGGCTAAGCATATAAATCACGATTGGAAGTATATTGTTTCCAGACTATCACCGGGATATAAGTCCATGGTACCGATAAAGCGAGTGACGTCAATGAAGTCTTACGCCAAGGATTCCTATGACTTTAGAACTGATTCTTGGAAAGCTCTTGACGCCGGCTTTACCGGCGCGTCACAGGCGGCCATTCAACATTATCTGGATCCACGTAATTTCCTGGACCAGACAGGGATTTTTCAGTTTGAAAATTTAAGCTATAACAGCAAATTTCAAACTTTAGCCGGTATTAAAAAAATTCTTAAAGGCACCTTTATGGATCCCGCTTCCAAATCGGGGATGGTCGATTCCCTGGGCAGGATAGTATATCGCGATAACAAAGGGCAAAAGATAACTCTTAACAAAACCTATGCTGAAGTTTTCCTGGAGGCCGCGCGAGTAAGTAATGCCAGCCCTTATTTCCTGGCCAGTAGAGTGATTCAAGAAGTTGGTAGAGCCGGTAGTGCCTCGGTACGAGGTACGCATGCTACCTATCCCGGTATCTACAATTATTACAATATTGGGGCTACCGCTTCAACTAACCCGATTACTAACGGCTTACGTTACGCGTCAGTTACCGGTACTTATTCCAGGCCTTGGAATAATCCGGAAAAAGCTATTATCGGTGGCGCCAGCTGGATCGCGTCGGGCTATATTAATAGAGGTCAAGACAGTTTGTATTTACAAAAATATGATTTTGTCGGTTTTTGGCATCAATATATGGCTAATATTCAGGCTCCTCCGGCTGAGGCTTCAACCGTGATGCGTAATTATCTGGAGATGGGAATGCTGCAGCATCCTTTCCATTTCAAGATTCCCGTTATGAAAAATATGCCCTCCAAACCAATTGCCAGGCCTAGTGACAATCTGAGTCGCAATAATTGGCTCCGTAGCATTAGCGGTCCCGCGACCCTCAGTCCGGCCTTTAATCCTGAGATTTACAATTATACCCTGACGCTAAATGCTCCTGTTAGTCAGATTAGTTTATCGGGGATACCCTATCACGGTAAGGCTGATATTGTTACGGAGGTTAACGGAACGAAAGTCGCCGGGGCGATCCCCCTCCCGCAGGCTCCCGGCGAGCTCAAAGTAACTTTAGTTGTTAGAGCTGAAAAGCGTGACGCGCAACGCCGCTATACGATAATTGTTAAGCATCAGGGTGGAGGTACCGGCAAGCTGTTACCCTTACAAAGTAGTGTTTACAGTTTTGATGGCGGGGTTTTAGCCGGACTTAATCCTAAGAAAAACCGGCATTACGCTGAGAATATACTTCGCGATCTGAAAACAACTTCCTCAGACTATAGTCTGAGAATTAAGGATAAAGATGGTCGTATAGTAACAACCGGCATCGTATCCACAGGCTGTACTTTGGAGATTATACGAACCGGACAATCTACTCCGGAGTTCAGTCTACCCATTATTATGTATGGCGATGTCAATGGCAATAGCGTGATTAATATAGCTGATTTAACCTTGGTTGTGGAGCACTTCTTTGCCCGCAGAAAACTTGTGGGATCTCAGCTCTTAGCAGCCGATGTCAACAACAACGGGATCGCGAATATTGCTGACGTAACTATAATCGCTGAATATTTCTTTGGCCGTATGGAAATACCAAGTAATCGCTGACGAGGCATTTTATGAAAAAGAGATTAAGTAAATGGTATAAATATTTTTTGGCTAGTTTTCTAGTATTAGCTATTGTCTTTAGTTTGCCCCTCCAGACTGTCAGGGCCGCGGGACCTAGGATCAGCGTCTCTAAAACCAGCGTCAAGGTAGGAGATACTGTTACTGTGACAATAAGTTTGAGCTCGTCCCTAACTTTTTCATCTTATGGCATAAATCTTAAGTATGACAGTAATGCTTTTAAATTTAAGGGACATTCCAACAATACCAGTATTTCCGGAAATAAAGATCAAAGTACATCTTCGGGTGTAGTTAACGCCGGAGTCTATCATGGCAGTTCCTATACTGGTAGCAAAGTTGCTTCAATTAGTTTTGTCGCTATTAAACCGGTTAATAGCGCTAAATTTACCTTGATAGGCTTCACTATTGGTCCAGATGACCTGCCTTCCGGCATCAGCACTAAGGGTGTTACGGTTTCGGCGGCTAAGGCTGAACCAACTCCAAAACCTACCCCTAAGCCAACTCCCAAGCCAACGCCCAAGCCAACTTCCAAACCGACTACGAAGCCAACCCCAAAGCCGACTCCAAAGCCAACCTCGACCACTAAACCGACCGCTAAGGTTACTCGAGACTCCACTGCCGTTGTGACTACAGAGCAGACAGAAGAGATTGAGACCACTAACGTGGAAACAAGTGAGACGGAGCTTACGGAAACAACGGTTAATACAGAAGAGATCTTCATTTCTTATGGTCAGGAAAAATTATTCAAGGCAACAGCGGAACCCGCGACGGAAGATATACCTGAAGGATTCGTAATAGTGGAGGAAGACGTTTGGACTGTTGTCCAGCCGGGTACCAGTCTTAGATTGTATTGGTTACAAAACGAATCCGGTCAGACGGGATATTATTACTTAGACATTGATGAAGAGGTATATGTTCCTTATCAGGAAATATCTTATCCGCAGGGTAAATTTAGAATCGCCTTACCTTCAAAAGATGATCAGCTACCATATGGCTTTGTTCCTGCCGCATTGAACTTGGCGGGCAAGGAGTTACCTGCCTGGCAAGCGGATCCGGACCGGGATTTGCCCGAGGGTATTGTCAGAATGCCTGAGCAAATTTACTTGGTCTATTTGATCAGCGACAATGAAGATCTGTCGGGCTTTTATTATTTTGACAATCTGACAAAATCTCTCTTCCCCTATAAATACCTGCCCTTAATCATTCCGGAGAGTGACACCGAGGCAGAACAGGAAGAACTAGCTGAAACTACGGAAGCTCTGCTGCCCACGGAGAGTATAGCTGAGGATGCTACCCTGGAGGAGGAGTTTCATGCTGCGGAGAGAGAAATTTGGGAGAAGCAAAACAGCCGAAATCGTTTATTTATCTTCATTTTAGCGGGCCTTTTACTTCTGAGCTGGATCTTGTTTTGGTTCCTGACCCGCAAAAAGCCGGGACAGGGCCCGACATCGGGTCGTGGTCCGGGGCCTGGAGGTCCGGATCCTAAACCGACACCAGGTTCAAACAATATTAGAGCCGTGGTACTTGACCCTGACAGGAAAAAGATCGGCCATGTCGAGTCCGATGAAACAACTGGTACCGATACTAATACGGAAGTGAGTGGAAAAAGTGAGGAGCAGATAGAAGCGAATTTGCCCCTGAAAAATAAAGACAAGCCTTCTAAAACGGACAGCTTCCACCGGCCGGTAGCAGAAACCGCTCCGGTTGCGCCTTTAAAGTTGCGCGAGTCGGTGGCGGAAGAAAAACAAAAAAGTATCGCGCCGGAGATTCCCTGGTATCTTGAGGAAAGTTTCAGTGTTGATGAAGATATTAATCCACCGGGGGCAGAATCTTATGCTGAGAAAAATTATGGTGAGGCAGTTTTGCTACAGCCGCGAGATGCTAAGAGCAGAGCGAGGACCGAGCGGTTTCGCAGAGAGAGATGGAAAGTCGCGAAAAGTAAGGTTAACAACGCCTCGGTAGTTCCGGCTCAAAGTTTCTCCGATCCCTATGGAGACCACGGAGAAATTTAATGAGCGAGTGGCTTGATAGATTGAAGGATCTGCTAAGGAAATCTGAGCTTATCCGCTATCTGATTATTGGCATCCTTACTACATTAGTAAATATCGGGATAACTTTAGTTGGCAACTGGTACTTTGGTCTTGAATATCTGCACATTACCAATAAAGTCGCCTATATTTCCGCTATACTCTTTGCCTATGTAACTAATCGTATCTATGTATTTCGCTCACGGGGGAAAATTCTTCCGGAACTGATCAGATTTTCAGCCGCCAGACTACTGATTTCATTTATCTTTGAGGATTTAGGCTTATATCTGCTTTATGACTTGATAGGCTTCAAGAAGATGATGCCGATTTTAAAGCATGTGCCCTGGGCTAAATTTGTCGGCATGATTGGCGTTGTTATCGCCAACTATATAGTGGGAAAATTTCTAGTCTTCGCTACCAAGAAAAGAGAGATCGATGAAGTATCCTGAAGCAATGGCGTATCTTGAATCAGCGCTAAGATTTGGCATTAAGCCCGGTCTGGAACGGATCAAGGAACTTCTGCGCAGGTTAGGTCAGCCACAAGAAAGAAGCAAGACTTTCCATATTGCCGGCACCAACGGTAAAGGCTCCGTCAGTAGTTATCTTACCCATATACTAGCGGCGGGCGGTTGGCGTGTGGGTTGGTTTACTTCGCCCTATTTGGAACGCTTTACGGAACGTATACGTATTATCTCCGGTTTAGAAGGCATTGCGGAATATGCTAAAACGGAACAAGCGGGCGAGATTGACAAAGATGATTTCGCCCAGCTTATGTCTAAAATTAGTCACGCGGTTGAAGGCATGCTACGGGATGGCTTTGAGCATCCGACGGAGTTCGAGCTTATAACAGCCGCTGCTTTGCTGTGGTTTCAACAAACAGCTTGTGACTATGTTGTTCTGGAGACCGGTTTGGGGGGGCGTCTAGATTCAACGAATATAATAGAGCGGCCGCTGGCAACTATTATTACTTCTTTAGGTTATGACCATCAGGACAGATTGGGATCTACAATTGAGAAGATAGTGTCTGAGAAGGCCGGTATCTTTAAAGCGGGCGTTCCTGTGCTGGCCTATGATCCCGCGGCATCCTATTTGTCAACAGATGATCAACAATCAGTAAGACAGGCGCTGGAAAGACATGCCGCTCAATTGTCTTGTCCTCTGACTTGGTTAGGGCGTCCCCGGTCCCAAGCTCCTGACAATTATGTGGTTGTCGAGACTATATCTTATGATCTATGTGGTCAAGATTTTATTGTCGAAGGCGAAAGCTTCAGTACTTGTCTTCTCGGTTCGTATCAACCGTTGCACGCGGGGCTGGCTATCACCGCGGCAAGACCATATGTAGATACAGCAGCTCTCAAAACCGGTGTTAAGAATGCTGTCTGGCCGGGAAGATTAGAAATCTTATCTCGGAAGGATCCGTTCGTTTTGCTGGATGGCGCCCATAATCCTCAGGGCAGCGCGGCCCTGGCTGAGACATTGGAGCGGATAATACCTCAGCAGCAAGTTATTTTCCTAATCGGTGTACTGGGTGACAAGGATCATAAAGAGATGTTAACCCAGGTCTTAACCAACAGAAAATATCGACCGGCAACGATTATTGTTACTGAACCGCCTAATCCGAGGCGGCTTGAGGCTGAAGTCTTGGCTTCTGAGATTGAGACTGTAATAAGAAACAGTGTAGAAGCAAAAACTAAAGACGGTTATAATATCTGTGTTACCGCCATAGCTGATGCCGCTGAAGCGTCTAGAGAAGCAGTGAGACTAGCCCGGCAAAGCGGACTACCCCTGATAGCGTTCGGCTCATTATATTTAGCCGGAGCGATTCGTAAGGATTTGCGCGGTAACGGACATGAGATTAAGGATTAACTATGAACTGGGATAAAGAAATACAACAACTGATAAAATTGAATCACGATGTCAGAGTAGGTACTTCTCCCAAAGAAAATGAGCGGGCTATATCCATGTATAATCGCGCCCTGGAACAGATCGCTAATGATAATCATGATGTTGCGATGATAGCCTTGGAACGCTTGACGAGAGAGTTTCCGCTTTTTTCTCAAGCGACTCATCTTTACGGTCTGTGTTTAGGTCGCCAGCAAAATTGGAAAGCGGCGGAAGATATGTTGCAAAAGGCCTTGCTTTCCGATCTGTCCGCCGAGGAATATCAGGCCGTTGAGACAGCAATGTTAGTTGCCCGCGAAGGCAAGATACGCGCGCGCGAGTCCGGTAAAGCTAAGCGAAAAAAAGAAAAAATGTTAAGTGAAGTCAAGGCTAATCTGGCTAGGGGCGGTATCCTTGAACGTGCCGATCATAGTCGGAAGGCTGATAAAATGCGCATGGCTACCGCTCGCGAGCGAGAGGAAGTGCTACAGCAGATCAGAGCTCAGGAGCAAGGTGGGCTACCTCAGGGCTTGGAGCTGGATACCGGACAGAGCTTTAACCGCAAAGTTCAGATTATCAGCTTGATTGTGATAGTAGCGGCGGTGATTTTTCTGGTGTTTTATTTTTGGATCCGTCCCGGTATTATCAGGCAACGTGAAACTAGTAAGAGACTGGATTGGATTGTGCGGGAGATGGAGAAGAGAGCTACTGCTGAACCGGATGTATCCGATCTGCTAACTGAATATCGTTCACGTTTTTCTCAGAAATAGAAAGATAGGATTTTAGATGTTTTATATCAGCACGAGAGGCACGCAAAAGATCTATACTCCCTCTGAGGCCTTGAGGCGTGGGGTGCCTGAAGATGGTGGCCTTTTTGTTCCCCAAACCATTCCGCGAGTAGATGAAGAGTGGATACTTAATTTAGCTCAAATGCCCTACTACCAAGCGGTTGCCAGTGTCCTGGAACTGTTTCTCACAGATTTTAGCTCGTCTGAATTAAATGAGATTTGTTATGAGGTTTACTCAGAAGATAATTTTGGGGAAAAACCTGCTTTTCTGGAACAGTTGAATCCATATAATCCCTACGAACATCTATTACGACTTGATTCCGGGCCAACTGCCTCTAGCAAAGACTATTCCATGTTGCTGGTTCCGGCTCTGCTGTCTTTAGCTGAAGAGAAAACAGGAGACGGCATGCAACAATTACTGCTGACCGCTACTACAGGTAATGCCGGGATCGCGGCTTTATCTACCCTTACGGATATTGAGAATTTTGCCGTTATGGCTTTTTATGCCGGCAGTGGTGAGCCCGGTAGCGCTGAGTATGAGCTTCAGGCCGCTTGTGGAGAGAATTGTTTTGCTTCTTCATCTACAGCCTCTTTTGAAGAACTTTCACAAGAGATTAGGCTCTGCCTGGCTGATCGTGATTTGGTCGCTAAGCTAAGAGAGCATCGAGTAATTCTATCCACTGCCAATTCCCTCAACTGGATAAGGATTATGCCGGTAATCGCCTATTATTGCTGGGCGGCATCTTGGCTTTACGCTCAGGAACGAATGATCTCCGGAGATGAGGGTTTTATTCTGACAGTTCCTGGGGGCAACGGTAGTGAATTGGTGGCTGCTCTTTACGCGCGGGCTATGGGTCTGCCGATAGCCAAGATTTTAGTTGTGACTAACCGCAATAAAGGTCTGTCAAATCTGATTCGCGAGGGTAGCTATAGTCGCAAACTTAAAGTTATACATACGGAACTCCCCGGTATGGATGTTGATTTGCCGATGAATGTCGAACGTCTCTTATTTGAAATTTTAGATCGGGATTGTGATCGAGTATCGCTCTACATAAATGATCTGATAAATGAGGGTATTATTCGGCTCAATAAACAGGATAGCGCCATTATGCGCTCAGCCCTGGAGACAATCAGTATTGATGACCGTATGATTTCATCTTTCATTCTTTCCATCTATGACCGTACCGACTATGCTCTTGATCCACACACAGCGGCGGCGCTTTCGGCTTATGAGCTGTGGCGCGATCGTCAGAAGAAAGTATTGCCGGCAGTGATTTTAAATCTTGATAGTCCTTTCCGTTTTCTGGGTACAATGAGTAATGCTTTGCGGGGCCGCGGCTATGCTGGTGGACGCAGTCGTGAAGTTTTGCTCTCGGAACTGGCGGAGGAGATCGGCCTGACTGTACCGGACGCCTTTACCGCAGTTCATGAACAGGAGGCCGCCCCCTTGCCGATGGTAAAAAAAGGTGAGATCAAGAGAACTATTCTGGAGCAGTTAGGTATCGCCTAGTTAGAACTACTTTTTACGACGTACTATTTGCTAAGAGATAAACTCTGCTGTGGAAATTGCCTAAAAATAATGCTTATAAACAAAAAAGTTGGTTATTTTATCTCATTTGGCGTTTATAACATATTAGTGCTTGACAGATCGGAATACTTGAGTATAAAATTTCAAATTAATAAGGAAATTATTCGGAAAGGAAGCGTATCATGACTGAGCTTTATTATCAATCTGATCTCGACATGAATTTATTCAGAGCTATGATGATGCCCAGACATACCATCGCTTCCTTCTTCAAGCAATAAAGACGGAATAGATCCGGTATGTGAGAGGGAAGCGAGCGCTTCCCTTTTTTGTTATGTTTATCTTTTAGCTAATGCTAGTGAGTGAAGAGGAGTACTGTAACAATGTATGCGCAAAGACAAAGGAGAAAAAATGCTGGAACTTAAAGAGGTAAGCAAGAGTTTCCAAACACCGGATGGTGTAATCCAGGCTGTGCAGGACATATCCTTTAAGGTAGACGCGGGTGAGATCTTGGGTCTGATCGGCCTGTCCGGTGCCGGTAAATCAACATTAATACGCTGTGTTAATTTGCTGGAAAGACCTGATAGCGGCAAGGTTTTCTTCGCGGGGGAGGATCTGACTTTATTGTCGCCGGAGGAACTTCGGAACAGAAGGCAGAAGATCGGTATGATTTTTCAGCACTTCAATCTTTTTGCTCAGAAGACAGTCTTTGACAATATAGCTTATCCGCTGAAATTGCAGGGGAAAAGTAAAGAGGAGACAGCTGCCCGGGTAAAAGAGCTGTTAGGTTTTGTTGAGTTAACGGACAAAACCAACGCCTATCCCGCCGAGCTGTCCGGGGGGCAAAAACAAAGGGTTGCCATTGCTCGCGCCTTGGCGACTTCTCCTCAACTGTTACTCTCCGATGAGGGTACATCAGCCCTTGATCCCGCGACTTCGATTATGATTTTGGATTTACTGAGGCGGACGGTTGATGAATTAAAGATTTCTGTCGTTATGATCACGCATCAGATGGAAGTGGCCAGGCGTATCTGTGACCGGGTAGCTGTTATGGAAGACGGAAAGATTATTGAGGAGAACACGGTGCGAGAGTTATTCCTTGAGCCAAAGCATCCGCGCACAATAGCCTTAATCAGAAGCCTTGATGAAGAGAGACCGTTGTCGGATCTAAGCGCCTTCGTTGATGACAATATTTATCGTCTTGGCTTTTCAGGTGGCGAAGTCGCCAGACCTTTGATCTCAGAAGTGTCCAGAAAATTTGGCCTGGATATCAATTTGCTGGCCGGTGATATCAATCTTTTACAAGATGAGCAATTGGGCTGGCTGGCAGTTTCTTTCCCCAAGGAAGAACCTGTCAAGGTGGCTCAGGCCTTGGTTTTTTTACAGGAACAAAATATTCATATCAGTAAAGTGGAACCGACAGCGGATGGTAATTCTCTGTCTGCTCAAGATCAAGTTTACAGTAGAGGAGGTGGTAATAATGGGTGATTATGTACAGGCCTTAGGGGAAACGCTACTTATGGTAGGAGTATCCAGTTTTGTTTCAATCGCGATCGGCTTGCCGCTGGGGATAATACTAGTGTTAACACATCCTACAGGCATTGCTCCTAAACCGGGTCTAAATCGTGCCCTGGATATGGTAATTAATTTGTTCCGATCCTTGCCCTTTGTTATTTTGATCGTTGTCTTCCATCCGTTGGCAAGGATTCTAACCGGCCGGTCTTCGGGTCCCTTGGCAACGACCGTACCGCTGTCGCTGGCTGCTATTCCTTTTGTAGCCCGCATTATGGAAACCAGTATTAATGAGGTCGGAACCGGCGTGATTGAGGCGGCATTGGCGATGGGCACATCGGTGCCACAATTAATCACCAGAGTCATGATTCCTGAATCAATGCCGGCTTTGATTCAAGGCATGACAACCGCTGTTATCAATATCGTCGGATATTCCGCGATGGCCGGGATTATAGCAGGTGGCGGGCTGGGAGACCTGGCCGTCAGATGGGGTCTATATAACCGTAACACAGGTAATTTAGTGATTGCGGTACTCCTTATTGTCATATTGGTGCAATTAGTTCAATTGCTTGGTAATGCTCTGTATAGAGCTATTGATCATAGATAGAATATTACGGTACGCGCCCGTTACGCGCGGAAATTATACGAGGTGAAAAATGAAAAAGAGAAATATTTTAGTTTTGGCTCTAGTAATAGTGTTAGCTTTCATCACGGCGCTAGGAGTTTCCTGCGGTAAAAAAGAAACTGAGGGCAACAAAGAAGAAAAGATAGTAATCGGTGTTTCACCCTCCCCCCATGCCGATATTGTTAAGCAAGTTGTTGATGAACTGGAAGAAGATGGTATAAAAGTAATAGTTAAAGAGTACTCCGACTATGTACAACCTAATCTGGATCTGGCGGAAAAAGAGATTGACGCCAATTTCTTCCAACATATTCCTTATTTTAAAGAATTTATCGCTGAACGCGATCTTGACTTGGCTATTTTAGGTGGGGTTCATATTGAGCCGATGGGCATCTATTCTAAGACCTTGAAATCACTGGACGATTTGAAAGATGGTGATGAAGTGATGATCCCGAACGATACTACTAATTGCGGACGAGCCTTGCTTCTGTTACAGGCACAGGGATTAATTAAACTGGGGGTAGACGATGTCATCGCTACGGAGAAAGATGTCACGGAGAACCCTCTTAATCTTAAGTTTACCGCGCTGGAAGCGGCAGCCATCCCGACTGTTTACGGCGACGCGTCAATCGCGGTTATTAACGGTAATTATGCTATCCAGAACGATCTTAATCCGGTCAAGGACTCTCTGGCGATAGAAGATGCCGAGTCTCCCTATGTCAACATAATTGCCGTGCGCGCCGATGAGGTAAAAGCGGAAAAGTTTGAAAAATTCCTTTCTGCCCTACAGACAGATAAAGTGAAGAAGTTCATTGAGGAGAAATATGATGGCTCCGTAGTGCCTGCCTTTTCTGACGCTCAAGGCAAAAAGATAGACTGAGATTTATTTGCCAGGACTTATGCTAATAACTATAATTAGCAGGAAATATATTTTCTAGAAAATATTTTCCGGAGAGGCATAGAAATGGCGAAACGTTCATTTGCCAAAGTTGGAGTCAAAGGCAAACCTTATACAATTGTAATAATTACGGTTCTGGTTGTCCTGCTGAGCCTGGTGGCAGTTTTTGGCATCAGGCTCGGAGGACAGACCCAGGTCGCCGGCGCCCGAGATATCCGTTTTGGTATTGATATTAGAGGTGGGGTAGAGGCAGTCTTTACCCCGCAAGGTTTTGACGGCACTCCTACACCGGAGCAGATGGATGCCGCCAGCAGAATAATTAACCAAAGACTTGATAACAGGCAGATCTTGGATCGTGATGTTATTATCGGTCGCGATAGCGATCGTATTATTGTTCGTTTTCCGTGGCGAGCTGATGAATCTGAATTTAATCCTGAAGAAGCGCTCCGGGAATTAGGTGAAATGGCGCTTCTTACTTTCCGTGAACCGGACGGCACAATAGCCTTGACCGGAGCTGATATCAAGCAGGCCCGTTTTGCTATGGATCACGATCAGCAAAGACCTGTTATTTTGTTGGAATTACTGGAACAAGGCCGTGATAAATTTGCTGAGGTTACGACTCGTCTGTCTGTGAGGCAGGAAATCCTCGCGATTTATATGGATGACGAAGTGATCAGCAGTCCTTCGGTGAGTGTACCTATTCTGGATGGTAAGGCTGAGATATCAGGTCAATTTACCACCGAATCAGCCGCTAATTTAGCTCAAACAATTAATGCCGGGGCTTTACCGTTCGCTCTCAAAGCTACCAGCTCATCTACAATCAGTCCCAGTTTGGGTCAGGATTCACTCAAAGTTATGACCTTGAGTGGTATCGTGGCCTTGTTGGTGCTAAGTATTTTTATGCTGGTTTACTACCGTTTAACGGGATTTGTGGCTTGTCTCTCCTTGTATACACAGGTAGCGGGAATTTTATTAGCGATTTCCATACCCCAGCAAACTCTGACCTTACAAGGTATTGCCGGAATAATTCTTTCTCTTGGCATGGGCGTTGACGCTAATGTTATTCTTTCCGAGCGAATTAAAGAAGAGCTAAACGAAGGGCATAGCCTGCCTGTCGCTCTCAGCAATGGCTTTACGCGAGCCTTTTCCTCTGTTTTCGATGGCAATGTTACTGTCGCTATCGCTGCGGCTATGCTTATGTTTTTCGGTTCCGGCACAACTCTCTCCTTCGGCTATTCGCTACTGGTGGGCGTAATCATGAATGGTATCACCGGTGTTTGGTTAAGTAGACTCATGATAGGTTCACTGGCCAGCAGCAAATATTTTCGTAACCCCTGGCTTTATGGCAAGAAGAAATCTACCGCGACAAAGAAGTCAAAAGTCTTTGACTATTGCAAAAATACACGTCTCTTTGTTTTAGTTCCGGCTATATTAATTGTGATCGGCAGCATCTTCTCTATCATCAAAGGGGTAAACTTAGATATTGATTTCCGAGGCGGCAGTATTATTAATTACGGCTATGTGGGCGAAATTGATTTAGAGGAAGCGAGCTCACTGGTTAGTGATGAAATTGATCGGCAAGTAAGCGCTCAATCTGTTGTCTCCCGCGCGGACCAGAGAACTGAAATTTCTTTGAATATCGCCGGCAATGAATCGATGACTCCGGAACAGTTGGATCAAGTTACCCGTGTCCTGTCCCAGGCTTATCCGCAAGCGAAAATGAAGCTTTCTTCATCGCAACTGGTTGATCCCTTGATAGGGAAGGAGATGTTGATTAACGGATTCAAGGCTATTATACTGGCCTCCGCGCTGATAATAATTTATATTTGGTTTTCTTTCCGTAGTATGTCGGGGCCCTCAGCGGGAGTTATGGCTATGTTAGCGCTCCTGCACGATATTTTAGTTGTCTTTTTCTTTGTCGTCTTGAGTGGCAAGGCTATGAATGAGACCATCATCGCGGTTATTCTTACTATCCTAGGCTACTCGATCAATGACACCATCGTCGTATATGACCGTATTAGGGAGAATATTCGTTTAACCGGCGGGGTTGTGCCTCTTGATGAATTGGTTAACAAGTCTATCCGTCAATCTCTGTCGCGATCAATTAATACTTCAGTCGCCACTTTTCTGGCGGTAGCGGTTGCCTATGTGTTCGGCAGTCTATATAGCCTATCCAGTATTACTGAATTTGCCTTGCCCATGATGTTTGGAATTGTAGCCGGTACTTACTCGTCCCTGTTTTTAGCCAGCCCGCTCTGGGTACGCTGGAAGCAGCGGGGCGGTCGCACCGGTTATCACAGCGGTACCAAGGCAGTTGCTTTATTGCTTGCCTTGCTGACCGGCTTAAGTGTCTTGTGGCTGTCCGCTACTACTGTCTACGCTACCGAGGACATCACGACACTGGATACCACAGAGACTGAAGAGGCGACTCAGTCGACCTCGGATGAGGACAGTAAAACTACTGTACTGTCCACAACTACTTCCATTAAAGAAGTAAAGATTGATGACAGTACTGACTACTGGCCGACTTTAGAGCAGTTGTCAGCTAAAGCCTATTGTGTTGTAGAGGCGGATACCATGGAGGTTATTGTTGAGCTTAACGCCCATACTAAACTCCCTATGGCCAGTACGACAAAAATTCTTACCGCTTTGACTGTGATCGGGCATCCCGATTTTTCACCTGAGCGCGTTGTCACCGCCTCGAAAGAAGCGACTCAGTTACCGTCGGAGGTGGCCGCGCGGGTAGGCTTGAAGGAAGGTGAGCAATTAACTACGGAAGAGTGTTTATATGCTATGATGGTTCATTCCGCTAATGACTGTGCCAATGTTTTAGCGGAGAATTACTCGCCGCTTGCTACCGGTACCGCGCTGGAAAAACGTGAAGCTTTTTGTGTGGCCGCTACCAAGTATGCTAGATCTTTGGGCGCTACTAACACCGCTATAACAAATCCCAGCGGTTTTACCACAGAGGAACATCATTCTACGGCTTATGATTTGACTTTACTTGCTAACGAGGGGCTTAAGAATGATTTCTTTCGCAAATTGGTCACTACTTCTTTTTATCGTATGCCGGCGACCAATATGCATCCGGTAGCGGGTTGGAAGATATTGTGTAATACTAATAAACTTGTTCTAACCTCGCCATCTTTTTATGGTTCCAGCTATTTTAAGAGCTATGACGGTGTTAAAACGGGTACGACCAATCTCGCGGGTTATTGTTTGGTCGGGGCGGCTACTTCTCATGACGAACGCCAACTTATAGGCGCTATTCTGGGCGCGGAACTAAAAGTTAATGACATTGGACTAGGTATTAATGTTCTAATGCGCTCTTTGCTGGAGGCCGGCGCTGAAAAGCTGGGTTTGACACCCGGAGAAAAAGACAACGGTAATTTCGGCCTGGCCTTTTCGCCTTCGTCTCCGCTTCCTTCTAGACCCGGTATAAATAAAATAACAGAAACAACTGATACCACAAGTGAGGTATCGGCAGATGATTCGCTAAAGAACTTCGAGCAAGAGACCGAAAGAGAGATGGTCAAAACGGAGATTGATAAGCAGTCTGAATCCATGATCGCTCATACTCAGGCTACCAATAAAGACAGTGGCTTGTCTCTTTCTACTATCGGCTGGCTATTGATAATCTTAATAATGTTTTCCTTACTTATAGTTCTGATTATTCTGGGTCTCAGTATCAGGAAGGACAAAAAGCGCCGGCAAAATCACAATCGTTAACACTGCATCTACTTGCTAGAATTTACGAGTAAAAAGCTAAAAAACGTAAAAAAACGCAGTTCCGGTTACATAATTTGATTTTTAGCTTGACATTTCAAATTTTGCCTGCTAACATAGCAAAGCATGTCCAACATGCTATGGAGGATATATCCGTCCAGATCAGTATTAGGAGGTCCCATGAAGACATTTTTTGCCAAAGAAGGTGAAGTCGAGCGCAAATGGTATGTGGTTGATGCTGAAGGTAAGACTTTAGGTCGTCTCGCTAGCGGCATTGCCTCAATATTGCGGGGCAAGCACAAGCCAGAATTTACACCTTTTGTAGATACCGGAGATTTTGTTGTGGTTGTTAACGCGGCGAAAGTTGACGTCACCGGTAATAAAGAACAGCAGGAAGTATACCGCCGCCATTCCGGTTATCCGGGCGGTTTGAAGGAAATACCTTATAAGCAGGTTATGTCCACTCATCCGGAGAGAATTCTTGAACATGCTATTAAAGGTATGTTGCCCAAGAATAAGCTTGGTCGTCAGATGTACCGAAAATTAAAAGTGTATGCCGGGCCTGAGCATCCGCATGCCGCGCAGCAACCGGAAAACATTGAGTTTTAGTGAGCTAAAAGGAGAGAAAGAATGGCAGCGAAGAAAAAAGATTATTTTTATGGTACGGGCAGACGTAAGCGCTCAATAGCGCGTGTCCGTGTTTATCCGGGCAAGGGTGACATCACTATTAATAACAAGGATATTAATGATTATCTGGAGTTGGAAACCCTGCGCTATATCGTGCGTCAGCCTTTGAACGAGGTCAACGCGGCAGATAAGTATTCAATCATCGTTAATGTTAGAGGTGGAGGAATCGCCGGACAGGCCGGCGCTATCCGTCACGGCATAGCCAGAGCGTTGGTGGATGCCGATGAGGAAAGCTACAAGGCCCCTCTAAAGCGAGCGGGATTTCTAACCCGAGATTCACGAGCTAAGGAACGTAAAAAGCCCGGTCTCAAGAAGGCCCGCAAAGCTCCTCAGTACTCCAAGCGTTAATACTGATCGGCTTATTTATATAATCGTAGGCTGTCTCTGCAGTGGACTACTGCGCGGGCAGCTTACTTTTTGGCCGGAAACTATCGGGACTATGTTTAACATATCAAGGCTGCTTTTGATAGAATAGACTATAAATTAAACAGATTATGCCGGTAAGGGGATTAGCGAGTTGCCAACCTTTTCGTTTACAAGTAAATCCGTGCTGGAAACAGCGGCCTGGGCGGGGAAGCTAGCCGACCTGTTGCGACCCAATGATATTTTGGCCTTAGATGGGGATCTTGGCGCGGGAAAAACCGCGTTTGTTACCGGACTCGCGGAAAAACTAAATGTCAAGGGTCAGATAGCGAGTCCGACTTTTACCCTCTTGCGGGATCATGAGCCGGCTAATGAGGGCCTGGCGCTCTATCATTTTGACGCTTACCGTTTATCCGGGGCAGATGAGTGGTATGAGCTAGGCTTTGATGAATATTTTGAGATGGGTGGAATTACAGCGGTGGAGTGGGCATCTCTGATCAAAGAGGCTTTGCCGGCCAGAACTATCCATATCAGTTTGGAGCGGGCTGGAGATAATAATAGGTTTATTACTGTGACTTGGGCTGACGAACGTCAACTACAGGCGACTGTAGAGTGAGGGATCATGTTGATACTGGCTTCAGATACATCGGGTAAGAGTTTGTCCGTCGCTTTATGCGAAGATGAGTATGTCATCGCGGAGTCGACACTGAATTTCGGCTACAAACATTCGGTGACTTTCCAACCTCTATTAGCGGATATTCTGACGCGAGCCGGTCGTGATAAGAGAGATCTTGATCTATTGGCTTGTACTGTTGGCCCCGGTTCTTTCACAGGCATTCGAATTGGCGTGGCCGCTATGAAGACAATGGCCTGGGCATTAGAAAAACCTGTTATCGGTGTTTCCAGTCTGGAGGTACTAGCCGCAGCTTTTCCTGTCTCTCTTGTCTGTCCGGCTATTGATGCCCGAGGGGGACGAGTTTTCTCCGCCCTCTATGATGTTGGAGCTAACTTCAGGGTTCTTATTGAGCCGGCGAACAGACAAGCTTCGGAGCTGCGGTCGAAAATTCACGCACTCAATTTAGAACAGGAAATAGTGATCACAGGAGATGGCTCGCCCGCAGTTCGGTCAGCTTGCCCGGAGGAAATAGATTTGGCGAACGCTATCTGGGCTACGCCGGAGTTTTGGCTCCCGCGAGCTTCAACCCTAAGCCGTTTGGCTTTGCAACGATACCGAGCGGGTGATCCCGGTGACCCCTTTAAATTGAGACCAAATTATTTGGCTTTGTCACAAGCGGAAAGAATGCGTAAGCAGAGTAAAGAAAGTATCTGATCAATTCTTTGTTATGACGCGGGATCTAGAAACAATAATAATTCGACCGGCTACAACCCGAGACTTAAGCTCTATTGTTGAGATCTACCAAGAGTCTTTTTCTCGTCGTCAAGGCCCGGCTACTTTTTCCCGGGATCTCAAGGAAATAATGCTTAATAGTCCCTACTCGATGCTATATTTTGTAGCTGAAGCTGATAATAAAATAAGAGGATTTATTTCAGCTTATCCACTTGGGGATGTTATGGATATCTACGATTTAACAGTCAGGTTGGAAGATAGAAGACAGGGTATCGGTCGCCAACTAATGGAGAGAATTTTATTGGAATCTAAAGCCAGGGATATCGACTTGCTGATGTTGGAGGTGGCCGAGTCTAATCTGCCCGCGCTGAAACTGTATGAGAAATTAGGTTTTATTTGTTATGGTCTGCGCGAAAAATACTATCAGGATACAGGTGAAGATGCTTATCTGATGCGTCTGGATCTAATTTAAGAAACTTCAACAAAAAAGTTCAAATACTAAAACCCCTTTGTTGTGAAAATAGCAAAAAATTTAAGCGCATTAAACATAATTATTAGACATATGCTAGGAATAGGCCCTTGATACTGTAATAAAGTTGAAATTAGATAGGGGCAAAACTATACTCTATACAAGTTAGCAGCGTCAGGATTGTTGAAACAAATGCTATATAATTAATGGACGCGTATAGATTAGGAGGACAGATATGCATAAGGCAAATGTAGTCTTTGCGTGCACAGAGAATTCACAAATGAAGGCGATAGCTCTTCTTGTACAAAAAGCGTCAGCTTTTGAATCCAGCATATATATATTAAAGGATGACAGACGCGCGAATGCCAAGAGTCTTTTGGGCTTAATTTCCTTGGGTATTGATGATAAGGATACGCTCTGTGTCCAAGCTGAAGGCAGTGACTCCGAGCAAGCTGTCGCTTCACTGATATCTTTTTTACTGGCAGCTGATGTGAGCTGATATTTATTAATGTCCGATCGTCCAGATAGATTTGATGCCAGGTTAGATCTGGTTCCCGGGGAACCTGGCGTTTACCTGATGAAAGATGAATCAGGTTCAGTCATTTATGTGGGAAAAGCTGTTAATCTGCGGCAACGTCTAGCCAGTTATTTTACCATCGCGCCGGAGGGTGATGCCCGTATCCGCGCCATGATCTCCCGTATCTCCGATTTTGAATATTTGCTTTGCCATAATGAATTGGAAGCTTTCATTTTGGAAGCCAATCTGATCAAGAAATATAGGCCTCGTTATAATATTCTTTTGCGTGACGACCGCGAATATCCCTATATACGTGTTACGATGCAGGAGACTTATCCGCGTATTATGAAGTCTTTCCGCGTAGAAAAAGATATAGAAGAGGGCGCTCGCTATTTCGGGCCCTATCTTAGCGGTGACCTCTATAGGGCGCTGGATGCTTTGAGACGTATTTTTCCTGTAAAAACTTGTCGCCGTGTCTTACCCAGAGATATTGGTAAAGAAAGGCCTTGTCTTAATTATTATATCGGGCGCTGCGTAGGTCCCTGTAAGGGTGATATTTCCGCTCAAGACTATAGAAAGGTAATCTCGGATGTCGTACGCTTTTTAGAAGGTAAGTATTCAGAGTTATTGCTTAATCTGGAAACAGCTATGGAGTCAGCGGCAAAGGAGCTTAATTTTGAGCAAGCGGCTGTTATTTAGAGCCGCGATACGATCTC
>DUNL01000099.1 GCA_012839385.1 Clostridiaceae bacterium | reverse complement strand
CGGTCACCGCTTCCAGCGTGGCTTAAGTGATTCTTATCTCCAGAGAGAATCTGCTAAGCATGATTTCGCGTAGTCCCAAACTACTACATAATTATCTTCAAGTATTGTCAGATAGAATAAGGTTGCAGGAAAGAAGAATTAATTTATTATCTCAAAAGAGCTTGAGACAGAAGATATCAGCTTATCTTCTCAATATGCTTCACGACAATCTGGAGCAAGAAGGAGAAACTTTAGATACTACTTCGCAGGTTATTTCTACCCATGCTGTGGAATTGCCGGTATCCAAAGAAGTTGTATCCAGACTTCTCGCTATGCCGCGCCCATCTTTTTCTCGAGAACTGATCAGTATGGAAAAAGACGGATTGATTAGAGTTAGTGGTCGTGTAATTTGGCTAACCGATGTAAAAGGCTTGGCTAAGGGCCTAGTCGAAGGCAATAATTAGACTGTTTCCGAAAATTTTACAAACTATTTACAAAGCATATTAAACATTTATTAATTGAGGGGTATTTATGACATTTAAATCTGACATTGAAATTGCTCAAGAAGCTACTATTAGTCCCATTTCCACTATCGCGGAGAAATTAGGTTTAACGGATGATAATCTCATCCCTTATGGCAAATATAAAGCTAAAGTTGATCTTTTCAGCCTCAAGAATAGAAAGGCGAACAAAAAAGGAAAGTTAATCCTTACTACCGCTATTACGCCCACACCTGCGGGTGAGGGAAAAACAACAGTAACCATTGGTCTGGCTGACGCCCTGAGTCGGATTGGTAAAAAAAGTGTTTCCGTTACTCGCGAACCGTCTATGGGTCCTGTTTTTGGTATCAAAGGGGGCGCTGCCGGTGGTGGGTACGCGCAATTGATACCGATGGAAGATTTAAACTTGCACTTTACCGGTGATATGCACGCCATCGGAGCAGCCAATAATCTACTGGCCGCCATGCTGGACAATCACATTAGTCAGGGTAATAAGCTCAATATAGATGGGCGTAGGATTACCTGGAAACGCGTTGTAGATATGAATGACCGTCAGCTCAGGTTCATTGTTGATGGGCTAAACGGCACTACTAACGGTGTTCCTCGTGAGGACGGTTTTGACATTACGGTAGCTTCCGAGATTATGGCTATCCTCTGTCTAGCGGATTCTTTAGCGGACTTGAAGAGACGATTGGCTAGAATTGTCGTTGCTTATACTTTTGAGCAAGAACCGGTTACCGCGGCAGACCTCAAGGCTGAAGGCGCTATGACCGCTTTACTTAAAGACGCGCTTAATCCCAATCTTATTCAGACATTGGAAGGTACACCCGCGCTTGTCCACGGGGGGCCCTTCGCGAATATCGCGCATGGCTGCAATAGCGTTCTCGCTACTAGATTGGCTTTGGAGCTATCAGACTATGTTGTTACGGAAGCGGGCTTTGGAGCTGATCTGGGAGCTGAAAAATTCATTGATATTAAATGTCGCTCGGCAAAGTTAAAACCTGATGCTGTTGTATTAGTGGGTACAATCAGAGCTCTTAAAATGCACGGCGGTGTTACTCGAGAAAAACTCGGTGAGGAAAATTTAGAGGCCTTGACCGCTGGCTTGCCCAATCTGTTGCGACATGTGGAAAATGTAAAAAATGTATTTAATTTACCTGTTGTGGTTGCTATAAATCGTTTTTCCGCTGATACTGAGCGAGAAATTGAATTAGTGCGCTCTAAATGCGCCGAGCTGGGAGTAAAAGCAGTCCTTACTAATGTGTGGGCAGAAGGTGGACTGGGAGGCGTTGAGCTTGCTGAGGAGATAGTTCGTCTTACATCTGAGCAGTCTGATTTTTGTTTTGCTTATGAGTTAGACGCTACTATTGAAGAAAAATTGCAGACCATCGCTAAGCGAGTCTATCGAGCTGATGGTGTTGAATTGACCGGTAATGCCAGAAAACAACTAGCGCAGCTAAATAGTTTGGGTTTCGATAAATTACCTATATGTATGGCCAAAACACAGTATTCTTTCTCGGATGATCCATCGTTGTTAGGTGCTCCTGACAACTTTGTGATAACAGTCAGGAATCTTAAGGTTTCGGCTGGCGCGGGCTTTATAGTTGCTCTAACAGGTGAGGTTATGACTATGCCCGGCTTGCCACGCGTACCCTCAGCCGAGAGTATTGATGTTGACGCGGATGGCAAAATTTCCGGTCTGTTTTAATTTATCTAAATAAGGCTGAAATAATAAGTGGCTATATTGTACAATAGGACAATGTAGTTTATTCTGTGTTATTTTATATGAAAGGATAATGTCACTTAATTAGGTGATTTTTTATGATTAGCATTAATAAAAGTATGGCGGAGATAAAGCACTTACTCGATTGTACAGTCGGGGTGCTAAACCATGAAGGTACTGTGATAGGGAGTACGGATAAAGATTTGTTGGACACAAAAGATGCCAACATTAATACTATACTGGACTCTGAACAAACTGTAGTTAAGATTGAGGGCAAGTCATATAAAGCCATGGAGGTTAGTGGCTATGGTCCTTTGGTCGTGTTCCTGGAAGGAGTTGACGATGTCTCGGTTAACTATCTGGAACTGATTTCACGTTGCTTAAATACTACACTGAGTGAAGCCAATAAGTTTCAGCTTAAAGAAACTTTTCTGAAAAATGTCTTGTTGGAGAATGAGCTGCCCGGGGACATCACGCTTAAGGCAAGAGATTATGATATTTCTTACGCGACGCCCAGGATAGGTCTGGTGCTAAAAAACCAGTCCGCTGATAGTATGACGCTTATCACTAAACTCAATGATCTCTTCCCGGACTGGAAGTCTGATTATGTACTGCCCTTGGATGAGAATACGATAGTACTTTTGCTTGATGCCTCGGAGAGTAGTGACTTGGCAGTTTACGAAGAAAAAGCGAAACAGATTTTGACACAGTTGCTGACTGACCATTTGATTAGCGCTAGAATCGGTATGGGTTTAATCGCTGACACCTTGAAAGATACCGCAAAATCCTATCGTGAGGCTTGTCTCGCGCTGACAGTAGGTAATATTTTTGAACCTTCTTCATATTTGATGCGCTATGACAGACTGGGCTTGGGTCGCCTCATCTATCAACTGCCGCCAACTCTGTGCGAAATGTTTTTGCAGGAAGTTTTTCAGGCCGGTGCCTATGAGGCTCTTGATCGCGAGACTTTGACCACAATCCACAAGTTTTTTGATAATAATTTAAACGGCAGTGAGACCTCAAGACAGCTATTTATACATAGAAATACTTTGGTCTATAGACTTGATAAAGTACAAAAGATTACCGGCCTTGACCTGAGGAATTTTGATGACGCTGTCCTCTTTAAACTGGCCTCAATGGTCAGACGTTATCTGGAGCGAAAGGACGGCCCCAGATATTATGAGCAGGACTCCTGGTGGTAGTTAACTAATATCATGGGACATGATTTTATTATAGAGCTTAAAGATATCGTTAAGGTATACAACACTGGTGTATCGGCGCTGGATCACGTTAGCTTCAATGTCCGTCCCGGTGAGTTTATCTTTGTTATCGGTGAGAGTGGGGCGGGGAAGTCCACACTTATCAAATTACTTACTTGTGAAGAAAAAGCAAATGCCGGCAAGATTTTTCTGGATGGTTTTGATTTGTCTCGTTTGCCACGCAAATTTGTTCCCTTCTTAAGACGAAAAATTGGTATGATTTTCCAGGATTTTCGTTTAATCGAAGGTAAGACAGTATATGAAAATGTTGCTTTTGCTATGGAGATTATAGGTTCTAAGCCTGCCGCCATTAAACGAAGAGTCCCCTTAGCTCTGACGCAGGTTGGTCTGCGCAATAAAGCCGAGGTGTATCCCAATCAACTTTCCGGTGGCGAAGCCCAACGTCTGGGCATCGCGAGAGCGATTGTAAATAACCCTAGCTTGATTCTGGCAGATGAGCCGACGGGAAATCTGGACCCGGACAATGGTGAAGCCATTATGGCTTTGCTGGAATGTATAAACCGTGAGGGAACTACAGTCATAGCTTGTACTCATGACAAGGCCTTAGTTGATAGAATGGGTAAGAGAGTTCTTGAATTTCTTGATGGTAAATTGGTGCGTGATGAGAGCCATTCTACATACGCGGCCCAGTTGGGCTGTTCAGACCGTGTTTTTAAGGAAGGATCGGGTCCTTGTCGAGACTTTGTGCGACAATGGGAGTACAATACGGATCTGGAAGATGAGCTAAAAAGGCGTCGTCTTAAGGATTTTAAGGTGCCACAGGTAGATGATATGCAAAAGTTAATAATAGATTCATACGAACGTAGGGCTTGGCGTCGACAAAATCGTAAAAAAAGATAATTGCTGAGGTAGATATTATTTCTATATGAAAAAATATGAATTTCGTTATTCTGCCAAACAGGGTTTTGTCAACCTTTTGCGTCATCCTCTGCTTTTGTTCTCTTCTGTAACAACCTTAACAATGATGCTTTTTTTGTTAAGTATTTTTGTAGCTTTTTCCCTCAATGCCAGTCATCTAGCTAAAATTTTAGGCCAACAGCCGCCGATTGAAATTATGATGGAGCCGGGGATTGATCAAGAAGCGATCGATGATGTCACTTTACTTCTCAATGAAAACTCTAATGTAATAGAAGTAAAGGCGTATTCCGCTGAGGAAAATTTTAGTGCTTTTAAGGAGAACATCGGCAAGGAAGATCTTTTTAATGAGGATAGCTATATAGATAATTTTCCTTCAACTTTTAATGTCAAGCTTGAAGATCCGGCGTTAGCAGAGGAATTTAAAGAACATATGCTCAATCAAAGGGGAGTATTTTCCGTTGAGTTGGAACATGAATTGATGAGTTTTTTAGATAAGACAAAAAATACGTTGAATACTGTTGGTGTAGTTGTCTTTATTGTTTTAGCCGTGATTTCTTCGCTGGTGGTCGCTAATATGGTCAGAGTCGCGGCACTATCTCGGGCTACTGAGATCAATATCATGAAGTATGTAGGCGCTACGGACAAATACGTCAGGATCCCTTTTTTGATTGAGGGGGCAATGGCCGGTTTGCTAGGCGCCTTGTTCGGTACCCTTATTTCCGGTTTTATTTACAACCATCTCCACACTATTGTAGGGCAATCAACAGCGACAGGTGCTTTGGCTTCACAGCTTAAGCTATTGCCAACTTCTCAGATTGTGGCCATTATGTTATTATTAAACATCGTCACAGGGGTTACTTTGTCTGTGATCGCGAGTTCTTTGGCCCTAAGAAGGCATGTGAAAGTTTAAGGCGGATTATTGAATGAGAGTAATCAATAAATCAGGAGCGAATGCTTTTGTACGAGCAATGTCTATTATTCTGTGCTTGATCCTGATAATTGGATCAAGTGTATCTTTGTCCGCGAATTCAAGTAAGACATCACAGCAGCTAAGTAAGGCTCGTGACAAGGCCAAACAAATTCAGAAGCAGCTGGCAAATTCTCAGTCAGAACTGAAAAAGCTTAAAAATCTTGCTGATAAAAGATCTGGTGATTTAGCTTGGCTAAATCAGCGTACCAAGGATCAACAGAAAGCGTATGAAGATGCTTTACGCAGGAAAGATAGTGCCCTAATAGTTATGGAGCAAACTACTAGTGAGTATGAGGCCGCGGTTCAAGAATTTGAAGATCAGAAAGAGATCTACGGCGAGCGCTTAGCATTGATGTATCAACTGCCGGAAAAATCAATTTTGGAAGCTCTGATGTCTTCAGAAGACTTACAGACATATTTTACTAACCATCGCCTAATGAAAATCATCAGTGATACTGATGAATTGATGTTGTCAAGACTTCAGGCGGCGGAAAAGCATGCTGAAGAGATGAAAGAAGCAGCTGAGGCCAGTTATGAAGATATGGAAAAGCTGGTTGCTGAAGCTGATCAGTTATTAGCTGACATCAAGGCTGATAGAGACATATCCGCGAAAAAATTGAAAAAGGCTGAATCCGCTCTGAGTAAAGCGGAAGAAGAGTCGTTGTTATGGGCTTCTGAAATGAAGAAAATGGAAGAGAATGTCTCTTTCTTACAGAAGAAATATAAAAAGCAACTGTCCGCGGAAGAAGCTAAGCGTAAAGCGGACGCGGAAGCAAAACGCAAGGCCGCGGAGGAGGCGCGCGCCAAAAAAGAGGCTGCCAAAAAAGAAGCTGGCAAAAAAGCTGAGACCAAGAATAAGAAGTCCGTGAAAGCTAGTTCCGGCAAATCCGGTTGGTTGTGGCCGGTGCCCTCAAGTAGGAATATCACATCTTATTACGGTTATAGACATATTTTTGGCTCAAGACGCTTTCATTACGGAGTAGACATAGCTGCTCCCGTGGGTACTAAAATCGTTGCCATTAAAAGCGGTGTAGTTCTTATTTGTGGTTCGAACAGGGTATCCGGGAAATATGTTTCTATAGATCATGGTCAAGGTATTATTTCGTCTTATCGTCATTTGAGCGGTTTTGCCGTTAAGGCGGGACAGCGAGTTTCCGCCGGTCAGACTGTAGGTTATATGGGCTCAACGGGTAGGTCAACAGGACCACATTTACATATTGATATTAGTGTCAGCGGCAGATATGTAAACCCCATGCGCTATATTGGTCGCTGATTATTTTATAGGAGTTTTATATGTTTAACCAAGAATTGGATTCAAATCCTGCCCCGCAGGATCAGCAATCTCCTGATCAACATTCTGCTTGGGTCCATCAAAATTCTACTTACGGTTCTCCACAGCCCCCCCAACAGATGACTGATTCAAAATGCTTTTGGAAAGTTCTGCTTGCTGTCTTATTGACGGCGGTTATTTGTATTACTTTTACTTTTGCTGGTACCTATATATTTTTTAGAAGTCGTGAGACTAGAGCTGCCGCGGCACGTAATTCGCAGAACGATTTAGGAATAGTCTTGGATTCAGACCAAACTCAGTTACCAACCGAGGGGAAAAATGATCCAGGCGCTACGGACGAATCTTCCACGCCTTCGTCAAAGAATGACAAGGAAACATTTGGACTTACCTTTGAACGTACTCCGGAAAATACAGAGGCTTTGGATAAATTGGCTCAGATTTGGCAGTTGTTACAAGATTTCTATTATCAAGATTATACTGACGCTGAGATGATAGCCCTGATGAGTGAGGGATTAATTAATAATATGGGTAGTCGTTATACCTTCTATCTGTCGCCGGAGCAAAGGCAGCAGGACAAAGAGGGTATGTCAGGTGAGTACAGCGGCATTGGGGCGATTGTACAAATGACTGACGAAGGAGCGTATATTATTACTCGTCTGGTTGATGATGCTCCTGCTATGCAGGCCGGACTGTTGCCGGGCGATGTTTTTGTTGCTGTAGGTGACAAGCAGGTAAAGGATTATAAAGGGGTCGAATCCTTGGCAAGCGCTGTTCGCGGCAAAGAGGGTACCCGGATTAAAATTGAAATTTATCGTCCCTCTACGGATGAGAATCTCACCTTTGAGGTGGAAAGAAAAAAGATTACTACCGCCAATTTGTCTTATAAAATGCTGGACAATAAGATCGGTTATATTTATGTAGCGGAATTTACAGGGCATGTCGCGGAAAATTTTGAGAAAGCGCTAAAGGATCTGTTGCAGCGTGATATGCGGGGATTAGTAATTGACATGCGTAACAATGGCGGTGGTCTGGCGGACGAATGTATTAAAATGCTCGATTATATTTTGGATGCCCATGTTGTTTCCGTTATTAAGGGCAGGATGAACGGGGAGATGATAGAGGAAAAATGGGAAACTGAAGATGGCGTCCTGGTACCTAAGGATATGCCGATCTCTGTTGTTCTCAACGAGTATTCCGCCAGCGCCAGCGAGCTTTTTAGCGGCGCGTTACAAGATCTTGGCAGAGCGAAAGTAGTTGGGGTACAGTCTTTTGGTAAGGGTGTTGGAACCAGAACTTGGGAATTGACGGATGGTTCGGCGGTACAGATCACAAATTTTGAATACTTCTTGCCTCAAGGCGAAAATATACAAGACAAAGGTATCACTCCGGATTTTGTTGTTGAATTGCCGGAGTCGGTTAAAAACAAACAGATAAGTCAATTAACTTTAAAAGAAGATACGCAACTGTCGAAAGCGATAGAACTTGTCGCAAAGTAATAACAGTGTCCAATTCGTATCTATGTTACAATAGCTAGGCGTGAATAATACTGGTTTAAGTAGGGGCGATTAGCTCAGCTGGGAGAGCG
>DUNL01000074.1 GCA_012839385.1 Clostridiaceae bacterium | reverse complement strand
CGCAGACAATCAACAAAAGCCAATTAGCCATATTACAAGGCTTGATTAAAAAGACAAATACTCATGAAAAAGACCTACTTGCGTATTACAAAATAGACAAGCTAGAGAACATGAACGCAAGTATATACGAGCATGCATTGGCGGTACTGAAAAAGAAAAATGCAACGGCATAGGGGAGGTATTCCTTCCCCGAAAGGGGGCAAGTCATGAAATCACTCATTACAAACATCAGATTACAATTCAACGAATTACACCAGCCCGAGCTTGTGCTTGTCCTCTCTCTATCCCCACAGCAGGCGCAGGAGGGCGTTGGCAAGCTGAAAGAGATACTATCCAAGGGAAAGTGCCTGCAAGCGGAAATAAAGCAACACAGGAAGCGTAGAAGCCTTGATGCAAATAGTTACGCATGGGTGCTAATGTCAAAAATAGCGGATGCCCTAAACACATCAAAAGACGAAATCTATATAGAAATGCTGAAACGATATGGCCAGCGGGAACCGCAATTACTATCCGTAATAGCTGAGGGAGTGCCTGCAATAATGCGAGCGACAAACAACCACTGTACAGAGGTAGGGCAGAGCGAGTTAAACGGAAAAATATTCGTACACCTGGCGATACTGATAGGCTCATCGCAATACGACAGTAAACAGATGGCTACATTGATTGATGGGATTGTAAGTGAATGTAAGGAATTAGGGATTGAGACGATGACACCTCAGGAGCTGGAGGGACTAAAGCAAACATGGGGGAAGAGCACAAACAAATGACAATTTAGGGGGTGAAAGATTGTCAGGCGCATTCCTAACATCACGAGAAATATTTGAAAATCCAATATGGCAAAACGCTGGCGATACAACGGCAGACGGAGCAACAACGGCTACTTGCGGAGATACGGGAGGCACTGCGCTACAGATGAATATTTCGAGCGGGCAAGGACGGTAAATTCGGATTCGCAACTGTATAAGCAAGCGGGAATAGCGTCACGGTTAATGTGATATACGCGATAGCAAAACGGTTAGGGAGGCGGTGAATAGATGGCGAGATTACAAAAAAGCGGCTTAGAATATTTTCCTCTTAATGTTGATATGGATCAGGATGACAAGATAGCACTCATTGAAGCCTCACATGGAATCGTCGGATTTGGTATAGTTGTAAGGCTTTTGATGAAAATTTACAAGGAAGGTTACTACTATAAGTGGACAGAAAGGGAACAATTACTCTTCTCAAAGAGGGTAAATGTAGACATTAACACGGTAAATGTAATCATTAATGACTGCTTAAAGTGGGGATTGTTTAACAAATATTTGTACGATACACACCACATTTTGACCTCTAAAGGCATACAGCGACGGTACTTTGCGGCATTAACACGGAGAAAAAAGATAGAAGCTTTCGAGGATTTCATATTAATTGACTTAACAGAATTTAAAAATGTCAACATTATCAGCTTAAATGTAGACAATGACACCAACTCAACTACTCAAAATGTAGACAATGACACCAACTCAACTACTCAAAATGTCGACACTGGTACACAAAGTAAAGTAAAGAAAAGTAAAGTAAAGAAAAGTAAAGTAAAGAATAAAAAGATTTATGTTGGTCCTTCTGACCAACCTGAAGAAGAAGTCGTCGAGAAAGTTCCTTTTGACGAGATAAAAAACCTTTTTAATGAGCTATGTCATTCTTACTCAAAAGTTATATCTATAACCGAAAAAAGAAAGCCTCATATTAGGGCTAGGTGGGAGCAGTTTAAAGGAAATATGCAAATTTTTGAGACCGCTTTTACAAAGATAGAGGAAAGCGAATTCTGCAAAGGCAATAATGACCGCCGGTGGCGAGCCTCTTTTGATTGGCTTATTGCGAATGATACGAACATTGTTAAGGTTTTAGAAGGCAAGTATGACAACAAAGGAGTTGCTAAAGCGGAGCCAAAGCAATGGTCTCCTCCTCTTCCGCCTCCTTGT
>DUNL01000003.1 GCA_012839385.1 Clostridiaceae bacterium | reverse complement strand
TTCTGTAGAACTCACAGAGGAAGGTGCTTCGATGGTTAGCACCGGAATGGGATATGCTTCACTTTCTGCGCCAAGCAAACACCTGGAAGCACTGGTACTTAGTAACCGGCTGCGGCATGGTAACCACCCTGTCTTAAGTTGGAACATGGGTAACGTGATAACAGAACAGGACGCAGCTGGCAATATCAAGCCCAGCAAAGCGCGGTCCAAGGATCGAATAGATGGCTGCATGGCCTTGGTACTGGCTATAAGCCGAGCCATGCTTAGGGAACAGAAATCAATCTACAAAGAAAGGGGGTTAACCGTTATATGAACATATTCCAGCGGATATTCAAGCCCAAAGAACAGCGGGATTTTACCCAGCGTGACGCAGATGGCTGGCGGGACATTATAGGCTCTGCCACCGGCGCAGGTGTGCAGGTAACCCCCAGGACGGCCTTGGGCATACCAGCTGCACTTAGAGCGGTAACCTTGCTTAGCGGCGCAGTGGCAAGCCTGCCATTGAAGGTTTACCGTAAAACAGAGGACGGCAGGGAACCGGCAATCGAAAACCAGGTTTATAAACTACTGCACCAGGCACCGAACACGTTAATTACACCGTTTATCTTCAAAGAACTTGCTATGAACCATTTGCTGCTACATGGGAACTTTTACGCATACATTGACTGGCAGCATGGCAAACCCGCTGCACTATGGCTTCTAGACCCCGCAGCAGTAACCGTTGACCGGGACAAAGACACCGGCCGTATTAGCTATAAGATAAGCACCATAAAAGGCCAACAGATATTAACACCAGAAGAAGTGCTGCATATTCTTGGGACAACCCTGGACGGCGTAAAAGGGATAAGCCCCATCACCCTAGCCCGGGAGAGCATAGGGGGAGCCATTGCCGAACTGAATCACGGCCAGAGTTTCTTTAAGAACGGAGCGAACCTTTCAGGAGTGCTGCAGCACCCGGGGCACCTGGGGCCGGAAGCAGCGGAGACGTTGCGTCAATCCTGGCGGGATAAGTATTCAGGGAGCGGTAATGCCGGTAAGGTGGCCGTTCTTGAAGAAGGCATGACCTTCCAGCCCGTTACCCTGTCAAACAAGGACAGCCAATGGTTAGAATCCAGGCAGGTAAGCGTCCTAGACGTTGCCAGAATATTCGGCGTGCCTCCTGCGCTGCTGGGACACCTGGAAAAAGCAAGCTATTCCAGTCAAGATGCGCAGAACCTGGAGTTTTTAACCCACAGCTTAAGACCCTGGCTGTCTAGAATTGAGCAAGCCTGCAACCGTTCACTGATGACACACAACAACCTATACTGTGAGTTTACCACCGGCGATCTGTTACGGACAACCCTGGACAGGCGTTATGAAGCATACCGGACAGCCCTGGCAGCTGGCTTTATGAGTGTAAACGAGGTAAGACAGCTGGAGAACCTGCCGGCAGTGAATGGCGGGGATGAGCTTTACAGACCCTTAAACATGGGGTTATTAGGAGAGGAGGAAAACAATGGCGAAGGAAATCAGAGCGTTACCAGTGACCCTTGAGGCAAGAAAAGCTGATGATACCGGAAAGCGTACTATTTCCGGACACATTGCCTATAACGAGGAATCCCAGGTAATGCG
>DUNL01000270.1 GCA_012839385.1 Clostridiaceae bacterium | reverse complement strand
GTTATTATGCCACTAGAGTATACTGAGAGATTATGGACGCGGAAATCACAAAAATTCTCGTAAGTAAGGAAGAAATCGCGGAGATGTGTAGTCGTCTCGGTAAGGAGATTACGGAAGACTATCGGGGCAAGCAGGTTATTCTTATCTGTGTGCTTAAAGGAGCGTTTGTTTTCCTAGCGGATCTGATTAGGGAGATAGATCTGCCTTGTGAGGTGGATTTTATGTCGGTGAGTAGCTACAGCGGTAAGCATTCGACCGGAGTGGTGAAAATAATTAAGGATCTGGATACGAATATTACGGGTAAGCATGTTCTGATTGTTGAGGACATCGTTGATTCCGGGCTAACATTGAAGCATTTGCGTGATTTGCTGGATACCAGGAACCCTGCCAGTATTAGAATCTGTACAGCGTTTGATAAACCGGATCGTCGTAAAGTTGAAATATTTGTTGACTATATCGGCATGGAGATACCCGATGAATTTATTGTTGGGTACGGACTGGATCTCGATCAGAGATATAGAAATTTGCCGGAGGTAGCTGTCTTGAATCCGGAGCTTACCAATGCCGAAGCAGGGCCGGAGGTTGAGAAAGACGAAGTAAGTGAACTGGGAGGTCAGGAATGAATAGTATGAAACCCAGAAGACGTTTCGGCGGCTTTTCGTTCTACATTATCCTGATGCTGGTTATTTTAGCCATGACCTATTTCATGTCTAATGTCTCTACCGGTAAGACCTATACTCTTTCCGAAATGAGAAATATGATCGCGACTGAAAAAGTAGAATCCGTTGTCATTAATGGCAGTACTCTCAAAATGGTTTTGAAGAGCATGGATGGACAGGATCAGTCGGTATTAACCAAGGAGATTCCCCTGGAGTCAATTGGTGAGTATGAGAAATATTTAGCGGAGGCTGTTGACGAAGGTCTGATCCAATCCTATGACTATAATCGACCTACCGACATCGCATCTATCTTAAATATACTGATAATAGTCATGTTACTGGCTTCAATCGGTGTCTTTATCTATATAAATTACACTCGGCAAGGCGATGGCAAGAGCGCGATCAGCTTCGGCAAGAGCAGAGCTAAGCTTAACGACCCCAGCAAGAATAAGGTAACTTTTGATGATGTGGCCGGAGCGGACGAGGAAAAGGAAGAACTGCAAGAAATTGTGGATTTCCTAAAAAATCCGAATAAGTATTCTGAGTTAGGCGCTAAAATTCCACGTGGTATCATGCTGGTTGGAGGTCCCGGAACAGGAAAGACGCTACTGGCGAAGGCTGTTGCCGGAGAGGCCAGCGTACCTTTCTTCTCCATCAGCGGCTCTGATTTTGTGGAGATGTTTGTCGGTGTTGGCGCCTCAAGAGTGCGAGATTTATTTGATCAGGCAAAAAAACAGGCTCCTAGTATTGTTTTTATTGATGAGATCGATGCCGTAGGTCGTCACCGAGGCGCGGGTTTGGGAGGCGGCCATGACGAAAGGGAGCAAACTCTTAATCAGCTCTTGGTAGAAATGGACGGTTTTGGTCCCAATGAGGGTGTAATTGTCATGGCGGCTACCAATCGTCCGGATATCTTGGATCCTGCTTTATTACGACCGGGACGTTTTGATCGTCGGGTAGTAGTCATGAGTCCGGATTTGATCGGACGTGAAGCGATTTTGCAAGTACATGCTCGCAACAAACCTCTAGCGGATGATGTAGATCTCATGGAAATTGCCAAAATTACTCCCGGCTTTACCGGAGCTGATTTAGCTAATCTTCTGAATGAAGCCGCGCTGTTAACAGCTAGGCGAGGTGGAAAAGAGGTCACATACAAGGATATTTCTGAAGCTGTCTTTAAGATTACGATTGGTCCTGAGAAGAAGAGCCGTATCATAAGTGATGAAGAGAGAAGATTAACCGCCTATCACGAGTCAGGCCATGCCATTGTGATTCGAGCCGCCTCTACCACGGATCGGGTGGAGCGAGTCTCCATTATTCCTGCCGGCGGAGCAGGTGGCTATACTGCCTTTAAACCTGAGGAAGATATGTATTTCCAGACCAAGAGTCAGTTGATGACTAAAATCATGATCGCTTTAGGCGGTAGAGCTGCTGAGGAATTAACTTTCGCTGAGATCAGTACCGGGGCTAGTCAGGATTTGCAGCAATGTAACAAGATTGCCAGAAATATGGTGACGCATTACGGTATGAGTGAACGTCTGGGTAATTTCGTGGTTGACAAAGATCAGGAAGTTTTTCTGGGCAGAGACTATACCCATACGCAGCAGCATAGTGAGAGCCTGTCCGCGGTTATTGATGAAGAAGTAAAAAGAATTCTGGACGAAGCTTATAACGCCACAGTAAATATATTGCGTGAAAATCATGAGCTCTTGGAGGCGCTAGCCGGTAGACTGCTGGAAATTGAGAAGATAGAAAGCGAGGAGTTTGAAGAACTCTACCGAAAATACGCGGCTAATTACAAACCGCTTCCGGGTGATGAGGTGGCGCAAGTTGCTCCGACGGAGGAATCTGATTCCGGCGCCGTGGTTGAACCAGGTACTAAAGCTGTACTGGCTATGGACAGGAAAACTGACGGTGAGGTTGAAGCGGAAATTAGCGATCAGAGCATAAAGACTGATCCTGTTACTGAAGGAGAGCAGGATTGATCTTTGTTCCGTCATCCTATGTAATTTGTTCATATTAACGCCCAGATTCTCAGCACATTTAGTCATCTTAATCTCAGGGGCGTCTTGACATGATTGAGCGCATCGATCTTAAATTCCTTATATTGCTTACTACTAGAATATAGTATAAAATATTGATGAGATGGAGAGTTTATGGAACGTGAGTTTGTGATGACCTTAGCTTTTGATGAAACCTGGAAACAATGTGGACTGGGAGATGAGGATCTACGCAAACTACAAGAGGAACTATTACTTGATCCATCAAAGGGTGACGTTATTCCCAAATCCGGTGGCGCTCGCAAGGTAAGAGTCCCTTTGAAGGGACGGGGTAAACGAGGTGGCGGAAGAGTTATTTATGTAGATGTCGTTGTCGGTCAGCGTATATACCTCTTGATGGCGTATCCAAAAAATGAGCTGTCAACTTTGACAGCGGAGCAGCTAAGAAAGATGCGAAGAGTTATCGTTCAATTAAGAAAGGAGCCAAAGGATGAGTAACTACTATTCAGATAAATTAATGGAGAGTCTCGATCAGGCTCTTGAATATAGTAAAGGGAACAAGAAGACCGCGCGATCTGTTGTGCGCTCAATCAACATACCTGCATATAAGGCAGCTGATGTCGTCGCTACCCGCAAAAAACTGCGAATGACTCAGCGTGCTCTTGCAAATGCCGTGGGTGTATCTGTGCGTACAGTTGAAGCATGGGAGGCAGGTAATAGCAATCCGAGTGGCGCGGCTAGACATATGCTTTATCTGCTAAGTAAGGATGAAAAGATTTTGGACTTATTAATGGCCACTTAAACTTCTTAAGTGGTGGTAGATTTAGTCTTCTACTTTCTTCATATGGTCAGTACGACCGGTGAGGATATTAGCGGTATTTCGCAAATCAACACCCATTATCAAAAGGACATCGCCGGGTTTAACGATAGTTCGGAGATGAGCCTCTAAATCCTCATTGGTCGGGAAATAGAGAGCTTCTCCGCCCAAGGCGTTAATAGCATCACAGATATCTTTTGAGCTGATAGACGTATCTCGCTCTCTGTCGTCGTAGATCTCGGACATCATAATTGGCTTTTCATCCTTCAGCGCGTCAACAAAATCGTCAAAGAAACCGCGTACCCTACTGTGGGTAAGAGGTTGATAACATACCCAGAGTTTATTAGCCGGAATGTGTCGAGCGGCCTCAATTGTTACGCGAACCGCAGAAGGGTGATGAGCATAATCGGCAAAGACTTTAGCGCCATTGTACATACCTGTATAAGTAAAGCGTCCCTCAGCGCCTATAAAATCGGCCAGAGCTTTTTCCGCGGCTTCAGGCGCGGCTCCGTTCAGATCGGCCAAAGCCACCGCGGCCATGGCGTTCTCAATATTAAATACTCCCGGAACTTTAAGCTGAACGCGTCGGTAATATTCGCCGTTTTTGCGGATTGTGAAGGCAGGAAAACCGGTGCTGAAGTCGTCATCACACCAACTATAATTCGGTTCAGAACCGGCGGCCGGGCTCTTAAGTTCTGACTCTTCTGAGGCCTCAAGTTCAGCCAGAGCAGCGGGAACTTTTTGCTCCTGGTGTCCGAACCAGATCAGTTCCAGAGTAGACAAGCCCCCTTTCCTTCTTTGCTGCACTAACTTAAGCATGGGTAGGATATTGGTGTCAAAAGTAGGTAAGAGCAGGATACAACCCTCGGGTTGTAGGGTTACAAAATCAGCAAATGCCGAGATCATGTCTTGTAAAGTTGGATAACAGTCAATATGATCATGCACTATATTTACAACAGCCGCGATCTGAGAGCGATAGTTGAGAAAACCCTTGCGAAATTCACAGGCTTCTGACAGTAATAAATCAGGACTGCCGACCCGGATAGTTGTCTTAAATTGTAACAGTTCCGCCCCTAGATGAACGGTGGGGTCCAACTGGGATTCAATCATGATCAAGGCGCACATAGCGACAACGGAAGACTTACCGTTAGTGCCCGCTACATTAATGACTTTATCAAAAAGACAATTAATGGCTCCCAAGAAGACCGCTCTCTCAACAAGAGGCATATTACGATCCTTTGCTTCGGCGCGTTCGGGATTATCCGCGAACACAGCTCCTGAATATACTACTAGATCCGGGTTGAAATCACTGATGTTTTTTCTGGAGTGACCGGTAGTAACAGGAATTCCTATTTTCTTAAGATACTTTGTTCTATTGTTAGAAATAGCATCGGAGCCTGCGACCTTGACACCACGACTATGACTGAATTCCGCCAGACCACACATACTGATGCCACCGATGCCGATAAAAAAGATTCTCTTGCCGGGACGTATGAAACGGGAAATGTAAAGCGGCGTATAAGTAGCCGGCTCATTACTATCCGCGCAACTGTTCTGATAATTTTTGTCTGATATATTATTTTGCATAAATTCATTTGTTGGTTTGAACCAGCTTTGTCTGCGGCTGATCCAGACGCTAACAATCTCCAATCCTAATTTTCATTTTTCTAGTCATTATTCGTAAAAACATTCTCATTATGCAACAAATGCACCTGACTTCTTGGTACGCGCAGATTTTCTCTTTCCAGCATATCCCAAACAAAGCTCAACAACTCATCCCTTTCCGTGACAAAAGATCTAAAATCGAGCGCGATTAGATAATACTGCAGCATCAAGGTCAGGTTATTGTTGGCCAGGGATTCCAGAGCTATATAGGGTTTATCCGCTGTAGCCCCTTTTCTGCTTTCAATGAATTGTCGCAGCTCATGCTTCAGCTTGTCAACTTGTTCTCGCGATACATAGGAGGGGAGGGTAATAGAAAGCCGTAGTCTTCTCTTAAGCATATGACTGAGATTGACTACCACATTATCCGTTAATTTTGAATTAGGAACAATATATTCTGTCTGATCGTAGCTTCGTACTCTGGAAGATCTCAGACCTATAAATTCTACAGTGCCTTCAAAATCGGGGCCCTGGATCAAGTCTCCCAACTCGAACATCTTGTCCGACATAATAGCGATACCCGCGAAGAGATTGGTCAACGTATCTTTTGCTGCCAAAGAAACAGCTAAACCTCCAATCCCCAACCCTGTGACAATTCCCGAAACATTAAGTCCTAGCAGGCTAAGTATCATTATGATACCCAGGATGATCAGAAAAATGCGGATAATTTGCAGATAGAAAAGCTGGACAGTTTCTGTCAGCTTAGTTGGATTTTTTATCTCCAACCAGCGGAGTAACAATTGTAAGAAAGTATCGCAGAGCAAAAGAATTAAAACAACAAAGAATATTCTTAGCAGGATATCAATCGCGATGTTAGCTTTACTACCCAGATCCAGCGCATAGATTAACGCGTAGCGCAGTCCCAGGACGGGCAAAATCCATTCCAGAGTCAGGGCTAGTCTTTGAAAGCGTTCGTTACCGAGTTTTTTGCCTTGCCATCTGATATTGCCCAATCCGAAGATGATGGCGCGAGCGAACAACTTTCTTAAAACTAACGCTAAGATCAAAACTACAAGCGCTGTCAGCCATTGGACCAGAGAGCGCGACAATAGTGTCTGCTCAGACCAGGCGGCAGGAAGCAATTTGCTGATTTCTTTTATTAATTTGCTCGTTACAATGCTATCTTCCATAAGTCAATTATAGTGTATACTTCTTGGTACAGTAAATCACAGAACCACGGGAATAGATTTATTATATAT
>DUNL01000070.1 GCA_012839385.1 Clostridiaceae bacterium | reverse complement strand
TATCTCAACCTCCTGATTATAATAAATTTATTATAATGAAAAAATAAAGGCTTTATTTTAAAATAAAAACCCAAAAACCTTGCTAAAAATAACATATTTACATATTTAATGGGTATATTTAAAGAAATCCATACTGTTAGAAAAGGCAATGAATAACTCGAAATAAAGAAGATTAGGAATTATGAAATGTTTTTAACACGATTTAACGTGATCTTTAAGCAACATTTGAATAGTTTGTCAATTGTATGATAACACATGCAGGGCACTATGTAAAGAGGTTTGCACATAAACTGAGAACCCATCCCAAAGTTAGATAATTAACCTACAGTGTGGTAAAATATAGTTATCATAACCAGGAGGGTTTTACTTGTTTATAAATCAATTAAGCTCTACTTATCATCAAGCCAAACGATATAAACAGATAATAAATATCCTGATAAAATATGGATTTGGATACATCGTTGAGAAAGTTGGCATAATCCTGCCCAAAGGAATCATTCGGGAGAAGCCGGATCCGACTGATAAGATGACGACTCCGCAAAAAGTTGTAATGATGCTTCAGGAATTAGGGCCTACATTTATTAAACTGGGGCAACTTTTAAGTACCAGACCTGACATCATCCCAAAAGACTATATAAAAGAACTGAAAAGACTTCAGGATGATGTGGCACCCTTCAGTTTTCAAGAGGCTAAAAGTCAGATTGAAGAGGAGTTGGCCTCAAGTCTTACTGACATATTTTTATCATTTGATGAAAAACCTTTGGCTGCAGCATCTATAGGTCAAGTACATCGTGCCATGTTAAAAAACGGCCAGGAAGTTGTGGTTAAAGTCCGTCGGCCCGACATCGATAAAATAATGGTCGTGGATTTGGAAATAATTTTAAATCTTACACGACTGGTGGAAAAACATATCCCCGAAACACGGTTTTACGACCCGGTTGCTAAATTCGAGGAATTTGCTGATGTGATGCATAAGGAACTGGATTTTACTAGGGAAGGTTTTAATATAGATAAATTCCGGCAAAACTTTAAAGGGGATGAAAGCATATATGTTCCCCGAGTTTTCTGGGAGGCTACTACTCAGAAGATACTTACCATAGAATATATCAAAGGCTATAAAGTCACACAATTAGGCAAGATATCCGAACAGGGCTTGGAAAGAAGTCAAATAGCCAAAAACGGTGCCAATGCTATAATGAAACAAATCTTTATACACGGTTTTTTTCATGGTGATCCTCATCCGGGCAATATCTTGATTAGGCCTGACGGTAAAATTGTCTTTATAGATTTTGGCATGATGGGGCGTATTGATAAATACACCAAATATAAACTGGCCGAGCTTATTGTTGGTGTTATAAATAAAGATACCGAAAAAATTGTTGGTGTACTGCTTGAGCTAAGCCAAATTGAGGAGGATTTGGATACAGCCGCCATTGAGCTTGATATAGAAGATTTGGTAGAACGATATTATGGCAAGAGCCTTAACAGCTTTGACATATTTATTT
>DUNL01000018.1 GCA_012839385.1 Clostridiaceae bacterium | reverse complement strand
GGATTCGAACCCTCGCTGGAGTTGCCCCCACTAACGGTTTAGCAAACCGTCCCCTTCGGCCTCTTGGGTACTTCTCCGAATTAATGAAACATTTCTTATGAAAAGCTGGCTTGAATATTCTATCTGTCCCAAGGCCCTTTGTCAATTTAAAACCCGGGTTGAAAGTAGAATTACCAACACGTGCGAAGTGCGTAAGGGTGCTGGTCTAATCTTGGTTTATTACTCGAGCTTTAGCGTCTTCACTAAAGAAAATTAGTCTTTGAGGTCGTCAGCGGTGAAGAATTTTAGGACAGTATCTAGAGCATCGGACCAGATACTAAAGCCATCTTTATTCTCCAGCGAGAGGGTAGCTTTCTGGTTAAGGCCACCAGGCGTCATTTCCCGCCAGAGGTCAAGTAGTTCATTAATATCTCTTCGTTTGGCCATGTCAACCAGGGCGTCAAAAAAGGCCAGCGTGTAATCAGCTGACTTTTGCAGGGTTAGGTCATGTTCAGCTCCCCAACGCACCGTCTCAGATAGTACACGGAGAAACGGACTGACCAGCGCGGTAACGGTAATCAGGACATCGAGCTGATACTCGGTCTCAACCACAACCAATTTGCCCAACTCATCGAAGATATCTACCACTCCTTTATGATACGGATGAAGGAGAATCGGCCCCTTGCCGTATTGAATGAATGGTAGAGGGATGACTTTGTTTATCGGTAGCCACTCGGGTAGCATCGCCCTAGTTTTTTTCAAGGAGATTGGCGAAATTAAACTGATTAGATGATGCCTTCTCTCGAATTTAAGCTGCGACAGAACGTCTGCCGCCACTTGTGGAGTTACGGCGAGAACAATCCAGTCCGCCTGATTCAAAACGTCCTGATTACTGTCCATAACCTCGACATAATCAGCTTCGGCAGCCAGTTGCTGTGTATTTACCTTGCTACGTGGGGATAGATAAATTCTCATCTCTCGAGTGCCGAAGTTTAATAGACTGCGGACAATTGCCGTAGCCATAGTGCCGACACCGATGAAACCTATTTTAAAAACAGACTTATTCTTCATATAAATAAAATATCATTCATTTGTCCGGCATACAATCAGTTGGTAGATTTGAGTTAATGGATCGCGAAATGTAGAAAACTCCCTCCGGCAGTTTCTTGTCGCCGGAGGGAGTTAATAGATTAGGAAGGTGATAATCCTCTTACTATTACAACTAAAGAGGTTTTATTTAGTCACCACCCAGATAGGCTTTGATAACTTTCTCGTCAGTTTTCAGCTCTGCTCCCGGACCTTCAAGAACAATTTCTCCTGTGTCCAGGACATAGCCATAGTCTGCCAATCCCAGTGCCATTTTAGAGTTCTGCTCGACCAGCAAAATAGGGATTCCCTCGTCGTTAAGGATTCTGATAATATCAGCTATCTCAGCTACAATTAGTGGAGCAAGTCCCATTGAGGGTTCGTCCAGCATTAGGAGTTTAGGCTGTGCCATCAGGCCGCGACCGACAGCCAGCATTTGCTGCTCACCACCGGACAAAGTACCACCCAGCTGTTTGTGGCGTTCGCCAAGGCGTGGGAAACGATCAAAGACATCGTCGATAAGAGCCTTGCGTTTCCTATCATCCTTAAGCGTGAACGCTCCAAGCTCCAGATTCTCTGTAACGGTAAGATCCCTGAAAATACGACGTCCCTCCGGAACATGAATCAAGCCGCGCTCAACGATAGAGTGAGCGGGCAATCTGGTAATATCTTCACCGAAGAAGGTGATTTTCCCTAGGCGGCAAGGCTCGAGATTTGAGATTGTCTTGAGCGTAGTCGACTTACCGGCACCGTTACCGCCGAGCAAAGTGACAATCTGCTTGTCACGGACATCAAAGCTGATTCCGTGTAGGGCGCGGATATTCCCATAAAAGGTTTCCACTCCCTCAATCTTTAGTACAACTTCTTCACTCATTAGACTGCCTCCTCTTCTTCGTCGTCATCCTTACCAAGATAGGCTTCAACAACCAATGGATTGGCCTGGACCTCATCAGGAGTTCCTTCAGCGATCTTGGTACCGAAATTAATGACGACAACTTGCTCTGCTACTTCCATAACCAGGCTCATATCATGCTCAATTAAAAAGACTGTTATTCCCAACTCATCACGGAAACGTCGAATTAGTCCGATCAGGTCATTTTTCTCCTCACGGTTGAGGCCTGCCGCCGGTTCGTCCAGTAGCAATAGCTTGGGCCTGCTGGCAATAGCGCGAGCCCACTCAACACGTCGCTGGTAACCATAAGGTAAATTCTTCGCCAGCTGATCCTGGAGATCGAGAATACCTATGAAGTCCAGCGCGTTTTCCGCTATTTCTCTTAGTTCATCCTCCTCTTTGCGCTCAGATGGTGGGCGAAATATGGAACTGCCGACGAATTTTTTACCTAGAGTATGACAGCCACTCAATACATTCTCCAATACAGTCAGATTATTGAATAAGCGGACGTTCTGGAAAGTGCGGATAATGCCTTTATAGGTAATAAGATAAGGCCTGGTATTGAGCAAAGACTCTCCCTCATAGAGGATTTCACCACTTGTTGCCTTGTAGAAGCCTGTCAAGCAGTTAAATGTAGCGGTCTTACCGGCCCCGTTCGGTCCAATTAAGGCTGTGATTGAACCTTCCTCAACTTCAAATGTCAAATGGTCGACAGCTACGATACCACCGAAAATCATTGTTAAATCAGTAACATCCATTAATGCCATTTATATCTACCCCTTTCACTCTCACGGCATAACTTTCTTGCGCTTCTTGCTTCTGCCGCGACGACGATCCGGCCACATTCCCTGTGGACGGAAGATCATGACGACGACGAGAGCGACACCGAAGAACAGCATTCTGTATTCACCGATTTCACGGAAGATCTCCGGGAAAATTGAGAAGAAAGCTGCACCGGCCATAACACCAGGTACTTTACCCATACCGCCGAGAACAACAGCGAGTAAAATATTAGCGGATTGAATAAATTGGAAACTATTTGGAGAAATGGCCGCCATTTGCATGGCATAAAACGCGCCGGCTATCGCGCCGAGCACAGTGCCGACAATAAAGGCCCATAGCTTATACGATATTACATTGATACCCATGGCCTCGGCCGCGTCCTCATCTTCTCGAATATAGGTTAAAGCGCGCCCAAAACGAGAATCCTTAATCCGGTTAGAAATTATAACAAAGAGAACAACCAGTACTATAAAAAGATAGTACCAATACCGGATGTTGGTCAACCTTAAACCAAAGATTGATGGGCGAGGGATACCTGAAATACCGGAAGCGGAACCTGTGAGTTCCAGGTTAATCGCGACCAAGCGCACTATCTCGCCGAAACCAAGAGTGACGATAGCCAGATAGTCACTGCGTAGACGTAAGGTCGGGCCGCCGATTATTACCGCGGCGATAATACCTGTAACAACCACTACAGGTAATGTCAGCCAGAAGTTCCATCCAAAAGTCTTAACTAAAATAGCGGAAGTATAAGCTCCGACAGCGAATTTTGCCGCGTATCCTAAGTCGACCAGACCGGCGTAACCAACAATAATATTACATCCCAAAGCCAAGAGCATGTAAAACATCGCGTTCCAGCCAATTTGTACGATGTAGTTACTTGTTATTAGAGGTAATACTAAAACGGCTGCTATTAAGATGACATAGAGCACAACCCTGACCACAGTATTGTCAGTAAAGTTATAAAAAGCATCGGCTGTCCTGTCAATAAAACCTAAAAAGCCTGTGCGATGTCCCTTTTGCGACTCATCACACGGATTTATTTCCTCGTCTAGAATAACTTCTTCATTAATGTTATTTTGTTTATTTTCCATGGCTACATCCTTTCAACCTCAGTCTTACCTAAGAGACCCGTCGGCTTAAAGACAAGCATGATTATCAGCAAGACAAAAGCAAAAACGTCTTTCCAGGAAGAACCAAGAAACTGTGTTCCCGCTGCTTCTAGAAGACCCAGTAGTAGGCCGCCCAGCATAGCGCCCGGGATCGAGCCGATGCCACCGATGACCGCAGCCGTAAAGGCTTTGATGCCCATCATATAGCCCATAAAATAATGGATACTGCCATAGTAAACACAGGCCATGACTCCGGCTACAGCAGCAAGTGCGGAACCGATGAAAAAGGTTAGACCGATAATTTTGTTTACATTGATACCCATCAAGCGACAGGTAGGCTTATCCAAGGCGATAGCGCGCATCGCTTTTCCCCATATTGTGGTTCCAATGAACCAAGAGAGCACGACCATCAGGACTGCAGTAATGCCTAGCAACACTAACTGAATCCAGGTGATGGTAACATTGCCGATAGAGACACCGGCGTTGGGATCCAGCTCGTGAATAAAGAACATGAATTCACCATTAGTGATTACCATCATTCCGTTATATATGATCAGCGACACACCAATGGCTGTAATCAATAGGGAAAGGCGCGGCGCGTCAAGTAAGGGTCGATAAGCCACGCGCTGTACTATAAAGCCCAGTATACCGCAAACGCACATGGCTGCCAGCATACCCAGAATAATACTCAGCCAGCCGCCTCCTAATGAAACGGACAAAGCGCCAAAAACGAAGAAACCTACGAAAGCTCCTGTCATATAAATATCGCCGTGTGCGAAGTTCAGGAGTTTTACAATACCGTAAACCATGGAATAGCCTAATGAAATCAAGGCATAAAAAGAACCCAAGATCAGGCCATTCAATAGTTGTTTAACAAATATCTCACCCGTGGAGAGCATGCGATTATCACCACCCAATCCTTTGCATAAAAAAAGCGAATGGGCGCAGTATGACGCGCCCATTCAATACCAAATTATCAGTCGACATCAATAAGTTTGAAAGCGCCATCTTCGATCTGCAGAACGATGAAGTTAGACTCGGCCAGCTCGCGATTGTCCGCGAACTTGATAAGTCCGGAGAGTCCATCATATTCAATGTTCTGGACAGCATCCCGAATGGTCTCATAGTCGGTCGACTTCGTATCTTCAATGGCTTGCTTCAAGAGATAGATCGTGTCATAGCAGAGAGTAGAGTATGTACCCGGCCCAATGCCGAACATCTCTTCGTACTTCTTAATATATTCCTCGCCGCCTTCTACGAACTCAACATAGGGTGGAGAGGTTACGTATACGCCTTCTCCGGCCGGACCACTCGCTGTAATCAATTCAGGTGAGGACGATCCGTCACCACAGACGATATATCCCTCATAGCCGCCACTACGTAGCTGCTTGATAGCGTTGGAACCGTCCGCGTGATATCCGCACCAGTAGACCAGGTCAGCGCCGGAGTTACGGATGGCGGTGACAATCGCGGAGATGTCAGCAGTGTTTTTCTCCATCATCTCAGCGCCCACAAATTCGAAACCGTCTTTGGGCAGATCGCGCTCAGCGATGTCAGAAATATTTTTGGTATAGTCATCACCCTGGTGAATAGTAGCGACCTTTTTGACACCGTCCAGGCTCTTGGCCAGCTTACTCAGGGTCTGAATTCCGTGTGTGCCCGGGCTGTTGATCATAAAGGTCTGTTCCAGACCCAGGTCAGTGATATTGGTGGAGTTCGCGCAAGAGACTAACATGACCAGTTCTGCGTCATAGAACTGTTGTAAAGCTGGAATAGTCGCTCCGGAACAGTAACCACCGACAACAAAATCAGGATCAGCAGAGATAATTTTCGCCGCGGCTGTAGCAGCTTGAGCTGCGTCGCAGGCGTCATCTTCTGGTACCAGTTTAAAGGTATAGCCATCGAAGCCACCCGCGTCATTGATTTCTTTTACGGCCAAGGTATAAGCGTTAAGCATGTCCTGACCATAATAAGCTTCGGGTCCGGTAGTAGGACTGAGGACACCGATTACGAGTTCACGGCCCTCCTCGGCACCTGCCTCTTCACCATTGTCTTCAGCTTCACCATTGGCAGCCGGTTCCTTTTCTTTCTCTCCATCCTTATCACAGGCCATTGCCAACAAACTGACAATTAGGACCAGGATAAGAAGAAGGGTCCACTTTCTTTTCATTTTGTAATTTCCTCCTCTCATTTATGCATTGATACTCTTATATGCACAATGGATTCAAATTGACAGTAAGCTTACCTGTCTGTAAAAAAATAGGGATATCTCATATTATAAATAAATACAATTACCCCTAAAAACTTAAAACAATTTTATCAGTATTATGACGAAAATGCAAGCAAATTGTGACAGTAACAGATACATTAATTCATATTTTGTGCTTAGCGCACATAAAATGATCTGAATTTAAGTTTGATTTAGTTGCATTTTATTAAAAATACGTACAAATAGACAGAAGCAATTCATTATACTGAGAGCCTATTTAAAAAAATTCGATATCATAAAAATACAACAGCTCTTCTCATATCTTTAACTAACTTTAACATTTTACATTTTCGAAAAGACATTTTGTCGCCAAATTGTAAAAGCTCGCAATGAGGAAATAAATTCGCAATTTCCCGGTTAAAACAGCTGTTGTGTTATTATGAATTCGCCATTCGTTGTTAACTTAAACTAAATAGCGTACAGAGGAATTTCGTGATTTATTTTGATAATAGCGCGACTACGTTGTTCAAGCCTTCTACTGTGTCGCTAGCCGTGAAACACGCTATCGATAATTTCGGTAACGCAGGCAGATCCTTTCATGAGCCGGCCAGTCTAGCCAATCACGCCCTTTATCGGACTCGGGAATTAGTCGCGGAACTAATCGGACTAGAAGATCCCTTACAGATAGCTTTTACTTCCTCGGCTACGGAAAGCCTAAATTTGGTTGTGCGGTCGTTGGTCCATCCTTGTGACCATGTAATTACTTCAGTGGCAGAACATAATTCTGTCCTGCGGCCACTTTATCTCAGCGGTTGTAGTGTAAGTTATGTCAATTGTGATTGTAAGGGCAATTTAATGATTGAGCGCATCCGGTCGCTGATTCAGAAGAACACTAAGGTAGTAGTACTAGCACATGGTTCTAATCTAACAGGTAATATTAATGATCTGGCGCGGATCAGAAAGATTTGTCATGACCACAAGCTTATATTAATTGCCGATATCTCTCAGACTTTTGGAGCCTACCCGATGTCTTCGGATCTAGCCGATATCTTTTGTTTTACCGGGCATAAGAGTCTCTATGGTCCTCAAGGTACCGGCGGCATAATAGTGAACGGTGATTTTGACTTTCGCTGCGTAAAGACCGGTGGGTCAGGAGACAACAGCTTTGACCGTCTCCAATATCAGGGTATGCCGGACATTTTTGAGGCGGGTACCATGAATATACCGGGACTTTATGGCCTGAGTAAAGGTATAGAATTCCTCTTACAGGAGGGTATTGACAGTATTCGTAGAAAAGAAGCGAAGCTGTTAGACAGATTCTATAGTGGCTTGCGGACTATCCCGGGCTTGATTTTTTATGGTGACTTCAGTACCCAGGACAGGCTACCGATAATCGCGCTTAATTTGGGGAAGGTGCTCTCTACAGAACTAGCTTTCAAATTATGGCATGATTACCAGATAGCTACCAGGGCCGGTAGTCACTGCGCTCCCTTACTGCACAAACACTTTTCTACGGTTGAGCAGGGTATGGTTCGCTTCTCTTTTTCCTACTTTAACACTGAGCAGGAAATTGATTTTGCTATTGATGCCATCAGAGCGCTAGCAACTGAATTACAATAGTGATGAAATGGAATATATAATAACTTTTGCTAATACAAATAACGCGATTAAAGCGGAAAGCTGCCTGCTGAATAACGAGATACAAGTCTCTGTACTACCCTTACCGCCTTCGATAAAGGCAGGTTGCGGTATTTGTCTGCGCCTGAAAGAAGATGATCTAAGACTAGCTACCCAACTTCTCGAAAGCTGTGGTATTAAGAATAATGGTATATATTTTAAAAAAGGCAGGGGTAGAGAAGTCAGCTTTCAAGCTTTCCCTGAGCAATAATTTATTATGAGGTATGGATATGAAACATCTTGATATGACAGGAAAACCCTGTCCCATTCCGGTAGTTGAGACCAGAAAAGCACTAGCGGGAGATATAGCCGGCGTCGTTGTCCGTGTGGACAATATGGTAGCTGTCAACAATCTAAGTAGGATGGCGGAGACAAATGACTATATCTATAGCTTTAAGGAGTTGGCCCCGGATCTCTACGAGGTCTCAATAGCGAAGTCAGCGACGAACGCGACCCTAATAAGTCCTGAGCCTTTAGGGGAGGACACGCAGGTCTTGCCAAGAGCTGGTAGCTATACCGTGGTTATCAGCAGAGACATTATGGGGCATGGCTCGGAAGAGCTAGGCAAAATTCTGATTAAGGGTTTTATCTACGCATTATCGCAACAGGAAAAGCTACCTGAATGTCTGCTCTTTTACAATGGCGGTGTTCACCTGGTGGTGACAGGAGCCAATACTGTTGAGGATCTTAAATTGTTAGAGAAAGACGGAGTAGAAATATTGTCTTGCGGTACTTGTCTTAATTATTTTAATTTGGAAGAAAAGTTGGCAGTCGGTAAGATTATAGATATGTACGGCATCTGTAGCAAGATGACAGAGGCTACAAAATTAGTGACTATTTGACGTCCAAAGTAACAGGAGTAAAATTTAGTCACCGGTTTTGAACATCAAAAAGACATATTAAAATGATATAAGTAATTGTCACGGTTTTTCTATTGACATTTAGCTGATAATGTCAAACAGACAAGGAGTCATTTTAATGAGCAAAAACATCTTGATCGTAGATGACAATCATGAAATAACGAAAATTCTTTCCGACTATATATTGCACGAAGGCTATACGCCAATTATAGCTTCTGATGGGGAAATAGCGCTGCGACTTTTCGCTGAGAATGAAATTGATCTTATCTTGCTGGATATTATGCTACCAAAACTAGACGGCTTTGAAGTTTGCCGTACTATCCGTAAGGAGTCCTCAGTGCCTATTATTATGGTTACTGCCAAGGGAGATGATTTTGAAAAAATCCTCGGGCTGGATATTGGCGCTGATGACTATATAGTTAAGCCTTTTTCTCCCGCTGAAGTTATGGCCAGGGTGCGAGCCATTTTGCGACGTGTTGACAAAGACGAGGGCCCAAAGCGTTTGGAAATTGATAATCTAGTGCTTGAGGTCGATCAAAATCGTGCTTTTCTAAACGGTAAAAAGATTGACCTCACCCTGAAAGAAGCGGATCTGCTCTATTTATTAGCCTCTAATCCTTCCCGAGTTTTTACGCGAGATATGTTGTTGGATCAGTTATGGGGATATGATTATTATGGTGATGCCAGGACTGTCGATTCCCATATCAAGCGTCTGCGAGCCAAGCTTGATGGTGAACATCCGGGCTGGGATATAACTACCGTTAGAGGACGGGGTTATCAATTTGAAATCTTTGTTTAATGTCATTCAGAGGGCTCAATGAAGATAGACTTTATCAACAAAAGCTTAAAACGACAATGGATTTTTATCTTTGTAGTTCTCCTCTTGGTCTTTACCCTTTTGTCTACTCTTATCTATACCCTGTTTTACCGTAACTATATGCTCAAGTCCATGGAAAGTGAGTGGCGAGCCAGGGGTAGACGTATCGCCGCCACCTTATCCAAACATGAAGCTAATTGGGAGGAGCAAAATCTGCCCTGGGCACAAAAAGGTTATGGGCCGGGTCAAGGTAAAAATAGAGGTGATTTTGGTTCCCGCAGATCCGGCATCGGACAGTATCAGTTATTTCAAAATGCCTATATAAAAATGCTGAACGAGGCAATGCTTACTGATATTTGGGTTCTGGACAAAACTTACGGCACCCTATCCGTAGGGACGGAAAAGAGATATTCTTTTGAAAATTTACCTGAAAATGCTCTGGAGAATTTAGCTAAGATCTATGAGGGGGAGGAAATTAGCACTACAGATTTTTCAGATCTGTTAGGGACTTCTTCCTTAACCTTAGGCTTTCCTATCCATAAGACTGACGGATCAATACAGAAATCTTTGCTGATACATGTCAGTGTAGATGATACTTATACTTTATATAGTTCATCATTTCTAGGTTTTTCTGTAGCCGCTATCATAGCTGTGATCTTAGTAATAATCTTAGCTCTAATCTTGTCACGGCGTTTTATTGCCCCTATCCGCGAGATACAAGCGACAACCGCTCTGTTGGCGCGAGATGATTATAGTGCCCGTACAGGCTTTAACAGACCGGATGAACTGGGTGATTTAGCTGCCGAAATTGATATTCTGGCTCACCGCTTGGAAGTAGCCCGAAGTGAACGTGAACAAGAGGACTCTTTGCGAAGGAGCTTCATTTCGGATATTTCACATGAGCTTCGTACTCCGGTAGCAGTGATCAGAGGTTCAATAGAGGCGTTAGTGGACGGTATAGTAAAACCTGAAGAACAGCGGGATTACCTGAACGCGATCAGAAATGAGGTTAAGTCGCTGGACAGATTGGTTAACGACCTGTTGGATCTGTCACGTCTTGATCATAAAGAATTTGCCTTGGATATGACTACTGTCAGACTAAGTGATGTAGTATCTGATGCCTTGAGAAGCGTAAGGGGCTTGGCTCAGGAGAGAGAAGTCGATTTAACTTCGGAACTTGACCAGGAGTTGGTTGTTGAAGCTGATTATGGCAGGCTGAGACAATTGTCTTTAATTTTGTTGGATAACGCTATCAAATACTCTCCCATGGGAAGCCAGGTCAAAATTGTTCTAGCCAGGAAAGCAGCAGGCGATGCTTTCCTTTCCGTTATCGATCAAGGTCCGGGTCTGATGCCGGAAGTCAAAGAACATGTCTTTGACCGTTTCTATTCACAGTCAGAAAAAAAGGACGGTATGGGTCTAGGGCTGGCCATAGCGGCCAGCATTGCCGAACGCCACGGTATGTCTCTTTCTGTTAACTCACAGCCGGGACAGGGCTCAGAATTTATTTTAGCGATACCGGAATCTAATCTTAAAGACATCGAAAAAACACAATAATTCCCTTTCGATAACATCTGATTCTTTTATTCTAGCAGTGAAGAATATTGTCACACGCGTAATGTGTGTGGAAAGGAGTTAAAAATGAAAACATGGCATATAAGAACAATAGCGATTTCCGCGCTAATCTTGATCCTTACCCTATCGTTTGTTCTACCGTCCACAACTATTTTTGCCGATAACAATACAAAAACAGGTCCTACAGAGAGGAATGCTGAGGAAGAAACAATTGCCGCAGACAATGATGAGGTCAAGGCAAATGGTGGGCCAAGGAGAAGGCGCTTAAGGGATCAAAGTTGTCAAGACTGTGATCAAAACAGACAAAATCTACGGCGTGGAGAGAAGACTTGCCAACAGTACGGTCAACAAGATTTAACCTTCAGGGCACAGCAAAGAAAAAATCAGAACGCTGTTAACAAATTGAGACGTAATCAGAGCATCAGACCTACTTCTCCAGCCTCAGATGATACTGAGAAATCTGAGGTACAAAGACCGAATCCTAATGGTGGCAGGAGGCAGAACCGGAATAATAAGAATTCCAGAGCGAATTGCCCTCTCGGCAACAACTAATTACTTACTGCGGATTGG
>DUNL01000093.1 GCA_012839385.1 Clostridiaceae bacterium | reverse complement strand
TCATCGAGGAATGACGTATCTGCTGGGAGTTTTACGATCAGATTGTTCTCTTTATGGGACATTTCTTTCAGAACAAGCTGTGTAAGCTCACTGCCTGGATCATAGTATGGTGTTATTATTGAGCTTACACAGCTTGTTCTGAAAGAAATGTCCCATAAAGAGAACAATCTGATCGTAAAACTCCCAGCAGATACGTCATTCCTCGATGAAATAGAGGAACTGCTGAAAATTGAGACCTATTTGCGTAAAAAGGGCGGTATTACATCTAACCAAACCATAGAGGATATCAAAGTCAAAAAGGGCAGAGAGGTTGGAGAAAGGAAAAAACGCATCAAATCCCTGATCAATGATGCCTTGAAAGCAGCAGAAATCTATGTCAATTCACAGAAGCTGGATATCAAGGAGAAGGACCCTAATGAGAGAATAAATGAAGGTTTGAAGATGCTTATCGACTGCAATTACATGAAGTTGAGCTATATTGATACCTTCATCGAATCAGAAAACGATCTCAGAGATGTATTATATAAAGATGAAGTACAGATGAGAATAGAAAAGCCAAACAAATTGGCTTTGGATGAGGTATTAGACTTTATTGAAAGAAATACCATCAGAAACATTCCTGTGACCATGAAGTCTGTAACTGACACATTTCAGAAAGCACCCTACGGCTGGAATGAGGAAGACATCGAAGGGCTTATTGCCAGGCTGTTTAGAGTGCAGAAAATCAAGCTACAGCTCCACAGCGAGTATCTGCAAATAGATGACAGAGAACTTGTCAGATATATTACCAAGCGTGATTATGCAGAAAAGCTTCTGGTTGAAGCAAGGCCTATCATTCCCCAAGTGCTGATCAATGCTGTGAAGGATATTGTAAAAGAGGTATTCGGCAGATCCGCATTTCCAAGTGATGAGGACGGACTGAAGGATTCAATCGCAGATATTATGGAGAATGAGAACAGTCAGATAAGCAAATTGCTTGATCATTATAAATATGCTGATTACCCAGGCAGAGACATACTGGAGGAAGGCAAAAAGGTTTTCAATAAGATCCTGCGAAAAGGGGATACAAAGGATTTCTTTGAAGAAATTCAGAAGAACAAAGCAGAGCTGCTTGATTACGGGGAGTATGCCGTAGATGTCAAAAAGTTTTTCGATGAAGAGGGAAAACAGAAAGAGATTTTTGACAGAGCCCTGCGGATGGTAAAGATCTACAAGAAGAACAAGACCTATGTTCTCGATAAGACAGCTATTGAGGCCTATGAACAGATCGCCAGGATAGTGAACAGCAGCGAGCCCTACAGAGAAATCTATAAGCTGCCGGAATTGGTAGATAATTTTATAGATATTTTCTGGGAGCTGCTGGAACAGGAATGCAACCCGATCCGAAAGGTAATACAGACGGATTATGACAAAGTCAAAGAAGAAATGGCGGCTTATAACGCTTCTGATATGTTGAAAGATAAAATAATGAATGGCTATGATGACCTGCTGAACAGGCTTGACAGCGCAAATAATTTCTATGAAGCTGTCGCCATGAAAGAAGAAAGCGACAGGCTCAAGCTGCGGTATATAACAGCAGTTACAAGAGAGGCTGAACAAAAAGAAGCTGCTGCGGGTGAAGGTGCAGGGGAAGTTGTTATTCCTCCTAAAAAGAAGACTGTCAGTCTCAGTATTGCCAAGATGTTTCGCGGCACGAGAAACATCGAATCGAAAGCTGATATTGATAAGCTACTTGCTGAGATAAAGGCAAGGCTGGAAAGTGAATTAAAGGAAGACACTGTTATTAAGCTTGTTTGAGGTAATTGTCAAACGATCTCCACCCAGACAACTATCCAACCATCCTTCTTTATAGGATACTCTACAAAATAGAGTCCATAAAGGAGGATTATTTCATTGCCGTAGAAGAACGACAGCACTTATGCATCCAGGATAGCAGAATATGAGGCAAGTGGACAGAGCGTGTTAGCATGGTGTAAGGTCAACAATCCTATAACTCTTGATATTAAAAGGTTTTTTGGATGTCAATGTCGAATTACTTATAGTTAAAACATAAAGAATTCAGAAAGATGCTTATTACAGGAGCAGAAAATCACTGAGTTGGCAACCAAATTGTCCTGGTATGAAGAACCATTTCGCCTCAGCCCCAAAAGCGGTTCGGGTGCTCCAGTGAGCAGACCAATCATCCGCAACAGATGCAGCTTTTTAATGAAGCAGAGAAAGAAGCTGAACCATCTTTACCCGAAGAACCCACCATGGTGGAGATCGCCTACCGGCGCCGTAAGAGACAGGGGCGCCATGAGGCATAGCTTAAAGACCTACCAGTGGAAACCATCGAATACCGCCTATACCCAAAGAGCAGGTATGTCCCTGCTGTGGTGGAGAAACATACCCCTAAAGGGACCAAAGCCAGCGCCATGATTTATAGCATCGTTGAATTAGCCAAGGAAAACGGCTTGAATCCCTTCAATTACCTCAAGTATCTATTTGAAAAACTACCCAACATCGACATTCAGGATCAATATTCTATATATGAACTACTTCCCTGGTTAAGTACTCAATCCTTAGATTGCTGAGTCCAAAAAACAGATTTATAACAAAACGAAACCCACCCTGTCTGTAAGGTGGGTGTTATTTACAATTATTGTTTGAGAATGTCCGTAAGGATGATTTTGCTGTATGGATAAAGGTGCGATAAAAAACTATGCGGTATGGGCACGGAAAAAGCTCATCGAGGACATTACACAGAAGGCATTCGAAATAGGCATAACAGAGGATGCTGCTGCTGAAGCTGTCAAAGTCTCTTCAGATACAGTGCAGGTAAACGGGATGCTGCTGCGAGAGGATGAGGCTGAGCAGAGAGCATCACTTATAATAAGAATTGGGAAAATAGGATTCAAAGAAGTTATCGAGGAGGCAGCCTATACCTGGTTTAACCGTATCATTGCCATCAGGTTTATGGAGGTAAATGACTACCTGCCTACAGGTGTCCGGGTGCTCTCCTCAACAGAAGAAGGCAAGGCTGTACCAGATATTCTAACTAATGCACTTTATCTTGACTTAGACCTGGATCTTGATTTGGTGAATGATTATCTGGACAAACACAAC
>DUNL01000196.1 GCA_012839385.1 Clostridiaceae bacterium | reverse complement strand
TCCAAGACCAGCCCTGGATCAGCCCGGAAGACGGCGGGAGTAATAAAAAAGGGGAAATCCGCTCACTGGTTTCTTGGTTAATGACCCGGATGCAGCGAATTTCCCCTTTTTTATTACTCCCGCCGTCTTCTGGGCTGATCCAAGGCTGGTCTTGGAAAAAGTCGCTGGTGAACTGCTGAAATTCTTCACCGGTTAGCAAAACTTCCCTGGTCACCTCGTAGCTGGAGCCAATCTGCCCCGCCTCCAGCGCCCTATCCGTCAATTCCTTAAGTTCCTCCAGGTCGCTAATTTTTCTGCCAAATAAAGCTTTGTTTTTCATTTTTGTTTACCTCCCTGTGTTTTTGGTAGTCTATACATCACTTATAAACACAGATAAGTCAAGGCTTATAGTGTATCTTTGTAAGAAGTTTTTTGTCCATCTCTCAAAAGGAAAACCTCTTCTTCCCTAGCTGTTTCAATGTATCTCTTAACAATCACATCGCAATATTTCTCATCCAACTCCATCATAAAGCATATACGGTCTAGCTGTTCACAAGCAATTAAGGTGGAACCGCTGCCGCCAAAGGGGTCAAGGACGATACCGTTAGGAGCAGAACTGTTTTTTATCGGATAAGCACAAAGGGCCACCGGCTTCATGGTGGGGTGTTTCTCACTTCTTTTCGGCCTATCAAATCTCCAGACCGTGGTTTGCTTGCGATCCGCATACCACCGGTGTTTGCCCGTTGGTTTAAAGGCGTAGATCACGGGTTCATGTTGCCAATGATAGTCGCTACGGCCCAGCACTAAAGTGTCCTTTACCCAAACGCAAACACCGGAAAGGTGAAAGCCCACCTTCTGGACAGCGTTTCTAAAATTAAGACCTTCGGTGTCAGCGTGGAAAACATATAAAGCCCCACCATCAGTTAAGGCTTGATAAACATTCCCGAAAGCCGATAGTAGGAATTGATAAAAATCCTTATCCGGCTGATGGTCGTTTTTAATTAAGCGCTCTTTTTCTTTCCCAGCGGTAAAATTTACGTTATATGGAGGGTCTGTCACCACCAGATTGGCATTCTTCCCATCCATCAACTTCTCGTAGGTTTCAGCTTTGGTGCTATCACCGCACAATAACCGATGCCTTCCCAGTAGCCACAAATCGCCGGGTTTACTAATCACAGGTTCCTTTAAGGCTTCATCCACATCGAAGTCATCTTCTTTGACATCCTTGTCGTAAACCTGACTGAACAGGTGCTCAATCTCAGCGGCATCAAAGCCGGTTAAGGAAATATCAAATATTCCGTTATCCAGCTCATTGAGTAAATCCGCCAGCTTGGGCAGATCCCAATCACCACTGACTTTATTCAGGGTTATATTTAGAGCTTTCTCTTGCTGTTCATCCAAGTCCACTACCACACACTCAATTTCGGTCTGGCCCTGGTGCTGTAATATTTTTAGTCGTTGGTGGCCGCCTACGATTTGACCGGTTCGTTTGTTCCATATGATAGGTTCCACATAGCCGAAAGTCTCCATGGACTTCTTAAGCTTTTCATACTCTGGATCACCAGGCTCTACCGTTGGAGAAATTAAATCCGGCTAAATATAACCCACGTAAAGATTTAAAGCCTGGTGATCCAGAGTATGAAAAGCTTA
>DUNL01000186.1 GCA_012839385.1 Clostridiaceae bacterium | reverse complement strand
TTATTTTAACTATTTTTACCGGTTGGCTCCTGTATAAGGCGGGCAAGAAGAAATAGTCCGTACTGTACTGTTTAACCAGAAAAGGGTTCGCTATGAAAAAAATTCGCAAAATAATAGCTATCCTGGTCTGTCTGATTGTTGCGGTGCTTATCCTGTATCTCGCTCCTGCGGGATACAGGATCCCGGCCCACACAGAACCGGCCTTGATAGGAAAGCTGCTAGGTCCAATTTCTTTGTTGCCCCCTGTATTTGCGGTAATAATGGCTTTCTTGACCGCAGATGTCGTGATTTCTCTACTGCTTGGAGTTGTGTCCGGTATAGCGATGTTAGTGATTTTGGGTGGTTCGGTTAACAATCTTCTAGATTTTATTCTTACCTCTTTTACCAGTACTGTCAGCCTTGTAGTTGAAACCTGTTCTAACCCTGATTATGCTACTGTCCTTATTCTCTGTCTGGTTGTTGGAGGACTGGTTAGTATCATTCGATCTTCAAATGGTTTTGATTCTCTAGCAAGCTGGATTAATCCTCGTATCAATTCAGTGCGAAAAGCGAACTATTTTAATCAATTACTTGGCGCGATGATATTTTTTGATGATTATGCTAATGCCTTGATAGTAGGTCCCCTAATGCGACCTATTACGGACAAATTGAAAATATCGCGTGAGAAATTGGCCTTTATAGTTGATTCAACAGCAGCTCCTGTTGTCAGTATTTCTTTGATTTCAAGCTGGGTCGCGGTAGAGGTGTCTGTTATTAATCAAGGTTTAGAGGAAGCGGGCATCGCGGGATCAGGTTACAATTTATTTCTACGGAGTATACCCTATTGTTTCTACTGTCTATTGGCCATCGTTTTTGTTTTTTTAAATTCCACGACCCAGAGAGATTTTGGTCCCATGCTTAAAGCGGAACTGCGCGCTCGTAGTGATAAGGACGCAAAGCAAAACTATGATCTTTATCATGGGGAAAAAGGAATAGATAAAATTAGCAAATTACCCTGTGATGCTGAGAATTTAGGGAAAGTACCTGTTAAGAATATTATTATAGTTGTTATACCGATTCTGGTTTTTATTATTTCAGCACTAATCAGCTTTTATCTTAATGGACGTAATAATGCTATCGCTAATGGACTGTTATCTACTAAAGCTGCTCTGGATTTTAACTCAATAGTTGTTGCCTTAGAAAATGCCGATACAATTTTTCTGGTTCTAGTTGCCGCCTCATGGGCCAGTTTTATCGCGCTGGTACTTGGCAAAACATTTCGTTTCTTTAGCATTACAGAAGGCGTAAAAATATGGATCGATGGCGCCTCTTCAATGTTAATTACAGTCATTGTGCTTGTCTTGGCATGGTCTTTGGCCAGTATTATTTCCCAGTTGGGTACTGTTAGTTATATTGTGCAATTAGTTTCCCTAAATGTTGGTTGGTGGCTTGTTCCCAGTCTACTCTTTCTTGCCTGTATGCTTACTTCCTATGCCGCGGGAAGTTTTGGAGCTATGTTTATTGCCATGCCGATGGCCGTTCCCATAGCCCATACCATCATGATAAATCGGCCTTCATTGGTTCCTGATTCATATATGCCGATCTGTATCGCAGCAGTGATCTCAGGAGGCGTTTTCGGCGATCATGCCTCACCGTTAACTGACTGTACGATACTTTCCGCGTTCAGTGCATCTTGTGAAATTGTTGATCATGTTCGCACCCAATTACCTTATGCGATGCTTGTGGCTTTTGTATCGGTAGCGTTTGGTCTAATACCGACTACACTATGGAGTTTGCCCTCTTGGTTATGTTTATTGCTTGGTAGTTCGGTAATTCTTATAACCTTGTTACTATTTGGCAAAAGCGTTGACAAGGAATATTCGAGGACTGACGCTCTCTCACATCTGCTGCGCCAAGAAGATAAATAGATTATGACGGAGTAGAGAAAATGTTAATAGCGAGGACAAGAGATACAGAGGATTTTTGATAATACGTAAAACAGAAATTGTTATTTTTGTGAATAAAGACTTTATATATAAAAAAGAAAGGAAGCCTTAATGACATGAAAAAAGACTTTATTACTGTTCAAGACTTTACAAAGCAAGAATTAATGGAGATGATAGACCTGTCGCTTGCCCTTAAGCAGGCTATAAATTCAGGATATTTCCCGCCACTTATGAAAGATTTAACTCTGGGAATGATTTTCCAGCAGTCTTCTACCAGGACGCGAGTTTCCTTTGAGACAGCCATGCAGCAGCTAGGAGGACATGCGCAATATCTTGGTCCAGGCATGATTCAGTTAGGCGATCATGAGACAATCGAAGATACTGGTAAAGTTCTATCTAGGTTGGTTGATATTTTGATGGCCAGGGTCATCGAACACCAGACAGTAATAGATTTGGGAGCTTCTGCAAGTGTTCCTGTTATTAATGGAATGTCTGACAAAACGCACCCCACACAAGCGATAGCTGATGTTATTACGATGATTGAACATTTACCGGATGGTAAAAAGCTGCAAGACTGTAAAGTTGTATTTACCGGTGATGGTACCCAAGTGTGCGTGTCCCTTGCTTTTATCTGTACTCGACTGGGTATGCATTTCGTTCAGTACGGTCCGGTGACTCATCATATGAATGATGAGGTGCAGGCTATCTTAGACGCGAATGTTAAAGAGTACGGGGGTAGCTGGGAGTTAAGTGACGATCGCAACTCTGTTCGTGGCGCGGATTTCTTCTATACAGATGTTTGGTATGGTCTCTATGAGTCGGAGTTACCTAAAGAAGAGCGTGTTCGCATTTTCCAGGAATATCAGATTAATCGTGAACTGATGCAGTTGGGCAGTCTGGGAGCTAAGTTCATGCACTGTTTGCCTGCCACTCGTGGCGAGGATGTGACGGACGAGGTAATTGACTCCCCTGTCTCTATCTGCTGGGATCAAGCGGGTAACCGTCTGACAGCTATGCGTGGTCTGCTGGTTTACTTTAACCGGAACCGCCAAGCTCATAGTGATTTGGAGATTAGTGCGGCTAAAGAAGCTCTTGATAACAAAATGGCTAAAATTTTCAATTTATAAATTATCGTAGTTTTTGTTCTTATCTTTAATTAATTATTTAATTGATTGTTCCTCGAAGGACGGTAGTGCCTACTACTGTCCTTTATTATCTGGCTTCACGATCCAATAATCGTATTAATATAATTATGTCAGGGTTTGTAGCAGAAATTGAGAATGGGCGGGGACTATATGTTCAGCGGATCAGATAGACGATAAGGCAGAGCAGAAAAATATGTGAGGGATAGAAAACATACCACAGATATTGTTTCCACGCGGATGGTCTCTTGCCATATAAAGCAAGACGACCGGGATGGGGACTGTAAATGACAAAAACGGACATAATAGATAGAAGTTGAACATAGTTGTATTCTTGTGGCTGTTTAAGTAATAAATGGTAGCCAATAAGAGTTAGGACATTTAATGTAATTAAATATACTAATGAGTTGTTGAGCATCTTAGTTAAATTAGTCTCGTTTTGATGCTTGGTTTGGACCAGATGAAAGACAAAGACAGTCAAAATGCCGTAAATTTCATAATCAGATTTGAGATAGGTTACGGCAAAGAGAGAAATAATCATAGCGCAAGTACCTAGAACCATACCTAGTAACGGGGGCAGAGAAATATCTCCAGGAGTGAATTTCACTTGAAAATAACTGTGGTTATCCGTATTGCCGCCACAGTCAGTCAAGAGTTCCAAGCGGGCAACTCGGTCGCGCCAGCTGTTGGTAAGTAGAACCCAGCCCGATATGAAGCCAAGGGAGGCGACAAAAGTGAAGAGGACATTGGTGCCTTTAGTGAGATAACCGGCGAGTTCGTGGCTTTTACGAATGATTACTTCGCTGACTAAAGCAAAACAGATCAGTCTCATGAAATAGCGTCCAAGATGACTGGTACGGCGATAGCCCAAGGCAATATAGAAGGCAAAAATGGGGAAAGAAAGTCTGCCCAGCGCGCGCAAAGTAAAGTAAAGGTCACTGGGTAGCCATGATCCGAAATAGTAGCCTATATGATCGATTAACATAAGGATTGCGGCTATTATTTTCAGAAGCATTACTTATGACCTTTCCGACTTGTTTTTTCTATACATAAGCCAATTTAATGTGAACTGAAAAAGTAATTAATTTTATCCGGTTTTTCTTGCCTAGGTAGATAAACTATTGTATCATGACAGCCGGAAGGCTACTAGATTTTCAGATTACTGACAGTTCATGTGCTGAATAATCGCAACTCAATATCGTTAATAATAATATTTTGTTCACATATCCGCTGGTATGTGATTTTATGTGATAATAGGAAATGGCAATATGGGATTAGGTTTAAATATCGGGATAGATCTCGGCACTGCTACAGTTATTATTTATGTGGTCGGCAAAGGTATCGTTCTACGGGAACCGGCTGTAGTCGCCTTACACAGCAAGACCGGTAAAGTATTAGCGGTGGGGGAGAGCGCTAGTCTGATGTTAGGGCGTACTCCTAATATCGTGCAGGCCATTCGCCCTTTACGTGATGGCGTCATCTCAGATTTCCAAGTAACTGAAGTTATGCTTAAGAGTTTTATCAGCCGTGTTAATACAGGTTTTTTAGCGCGTTATTTTAAACCGACAATAGTAGTGTGCGTGCCCAGTGTAATTACACAGGTAGAAACGAGGGCTGTTGACTTCCTTGGCGCCGGCATG
>DUNL01000165.1 GCA_012839385.1 Clostridiaceae bacterium | reverse complement strand
TGGCTACCGGTTTGTTTGCGGTGTGGATTGCCCTGCTCATCTTCGGCCGGGAGCGACCGCCCCTCCTCTACTGGCTGATACCGGTGGCAGTAGTGTGGGCCAATGTACATGGTTCGGGCCAGTAGAGGAGGGGCGGTCGCTCCCGGCCGAAGATGAGCAGGGCAATCCACACCGCAAACAAACCGGTAGCCAGAACATGCGGGCGTGCACACCAAAAAGATGGCACGATAATCAGCACAACCCCGGTCAAAACAGATGCGGTCAGAGGTGTAGAAATACGGCGCAAGATCAACCACAGTGCAGACGCAAAAAGAGCAATACCGATCAACATCAAGGCCCATAATCCCCACTTGCCCGCGGTATTCCATGCCCAACCAGCTGCCAGATCCCACAACCATTCATGAGCTGTCCATGGATTGCCGTTAGCCGACCAGGAAAATGGATCGTGCAACGGGATCACCCGGTTTTCCAGAATCCACTGCCCAGTCTTGATGTGCCAGAAGGTATCCCCTTCTAAAAAAGCATGTCCCGCCTGGAAAGCCGCGGCAAGTACAGCAATAACAAGGAACAACCCCGCCCAAATTTTCTCCCAAAAAACACGGAAAATACCTAAACCCCTCATGCAAAAGCCCCCTCAACCCTTTTTGCTTTCGAATCACAGCAGTTTCCTCTCAACAACTGCATAAACAGTCTTATGAATATCTCACGAATACAGGAATAATATTGTTATTTCACCATATAGCAACATGAATCCTGCTATTTCTGGTAAATTAGTAAATAATAATAATAGTTTTATTTGCTCAACCCAACACAAACCACCCCGATAGTGCACAAAATAGTACCCAAAATGCTCCCTGCAGAAAACTGTTCATGGAGAAATATTGACGAAAAAACTGCCACCAAAATAAAATTTACTGCCAGCAGGGGATATGCCTTGGAGAGCGGCCAGGCTGCCAATACCTGAAGCCATAACAAAAATGCAACCCCATAGAAAATAATACCGATGATCGTATGCAGCTCAAATATTTTTCCACTTCCCAATTTAAGATAGACCTGTCCCACCGAACCAAGCACCACCGATAAACCAGCAAAAAGCCAAGTCAACAAAACCCCTCCCTATATTTGAAAAGAATGCTTGACATCCCTGTTAGTTTCGTTTTCGCTTATTGTTTTCCTTCCAAGTTGCTTTACTGCCTTACCACCACATGCATTACCCTGCTTCTCCGCTACTAGCAATAATCCTATCATACCTTTGATCTAAAAATAGCGATCATTTGAATTGTGAGCGTAACATCCAATATCGACATAAAAAAGACCCCTATGGATTTCTCCGCTGGGGTCCTTTTCATCTTAAGCCGCAACACCATCCCATTTGTTGTTGTCGGGTGGTACCCGGTACCTTTATTCCCCGTAACCGGTAGCAATACGTATAGGTTATGGGTATACGTGATCTGGAACATTACATGAAAATTTCCCATTTGTAGCATCATAGTTGTATACACCACCGGCAGGACAAGTTGGCTTAGTTTTAACGTAACCATTTTCTCCTACAAAATTAGCATTGTTTAATGGATCAGTTGGATAGTTTCCTGTCGCAGCTCCATACTGGGCAGCAGCACTGTCAAGTGTGCGCAGGTTTGACTGGCATGCCCTCTTTTGTGCATTTTCCTGCGTCTTATTATAAATCGGTATCGCGATCGCCACCAAAATCCCAATAATCAGCAGTACAACCATCAACTCAACCAGTGTAAAACCCTTGTTGTTCCTTTTCATCATCTTATAGATTCTATCCATGATTTCACCTCCTCTCCCTCGACTCTATATATGTTATACCGACAACTTCTCCTTTTTAGACACCTTCCGGAATAATATACCACATTTATTTTCCTTGAATTATCGACACATTACAACTATTAGACAATCACCCGCATGATCTCTTCCACAGATGTAACCCCCTGCTTCACTTTCCGCAGCCCATCCTGTCTGAGGGAGGTCATGCCTGCGGCCACTGCGGCATCGTTGATTTCTGAGCTGGAGGCATGTTTTAGTGTCAGTCGCTGGATCTCTTCGTTGACCAGCAGCAGTTCGTAGATACCGACACGGCCTTTGTAGCCGGTGTTGCTGCAGCGGAAGCAGCCTTTGGAGCGGTAGAGTGTCAGCTTTTCTTCCCCTTCATCCAGGGGAAAGTCGGGAATATTGGACAGGAGTTCATCCCTGCTTATCTCATAGGCCTCCTTACAGTGAGTGCAGAGGATGCGGGCCAGGCGCTGGGCCACCACACCGGCCAGTGAGGAGGCGGTGAGAAAGGTTTCGATTCCCATGTCCCCCAGCCTGGTGATCGCTCCTGCGGCATCATTGGTGTGGATGGTGGAAAAAACAAGGTGCCCTGTAAGAGCGGATTCCACAGCTATACGGGCTGTTTCCGCATCACGGATCTCTCCGATCATGATGATATCGGGGTCACTTCTTAAGATTGAGCGCAGGCCATTAGCAAAGGTAAGCCCTGCGCGGACATTGACCTGTACCTGGTTTAAGCCGTCGAGGCGGTATTCGATGGGGTCCTCCACTGTGATGATGTTCTTTTCTACAGAGTTGACAGCTGACAGAGTAGCATAAAGTGTGGTGCTTTTGCCGCTCCCTGTAGGGCCTGTCACTAAGATAAATCCGTAAGGCATATGCACGATGCGCCTGTACTTCTCCAGTTCCAGGAGGGGGAATCCCAGTTCCTCCAGGGTGATCAGCCTGCTGGAGCGGTTGAGCAGCCTCATGGTCACCTTCTCCCCATAGGCGGTGGGCAGTGTGGCCACCCGGACATCAACTGCTTTATTCTCAATCTTTAAGCTGATACGCCCATCCTGGGGGATACGCCGCTCAGCGATATCCATATTGGCCATCACCTTGATGCGTGAAACCAGGGGTGCATGGAGTTTCTTGGGAGGCTGCATCGCGTCATGCAGAACACCATCGATGCGGAAACGCACCCGCATGCTTTTTTCCTGTGGTTCGATGTGGATATCGCTTGTGCCGGCACGTACAGCCTGGTTGAAGATCGTGTTGGCCAGGTGAACCGCTGGCTTTTCCGAAGCGTCATCCACTTCCGGGGCAACTTCTTCGATCTCTACCTCTTCCTCTGCTGTCTGCTCAACACTTGTACAGGTGCGGCTGTATCTCTCAATTGCTGCCATCAGTTCACCATCTGCACAGACAACCGGTTGGAAGTCATAGCCTGTATGGATGCGCAGGTCATCAATAGCTATGATATCTCTTGGGTGCATCATAGCCACCAACAGCCTAGCCCTGTTAAAACCAATAGGTAGAGCACTGTACCTGCGGGCTATTTCAGGAGTAATCAAGCTGGATGCTGCATCATCAATTTTGTAAGTCTCTAATGATACATAGGGCACATCGTTTTGCAGAGCAACCACCCTGGCAATATCATCTTCTGTGCAATAGCCAAGCTCAACAAGTGTGCGTCCGAGCATACCCTTGCTGCTTTTATTTGCATTCTGCTGCTGGAGAGCATCTTCCAACTGCTCCTTTGTAATTGCACCGATTTTGATCAGCAGTTCACCCAGGGAGCTTCGCTCATGTATTGCCAAAAGTTGCACCTCTTTTTATTATTCTTCGACCGTTGGTTTTGTGAAAAAAATCTCAGACCCTTCCAGGGTAACACCATTTAAATCTCGTATATTGACCAGCAGTACTTCCGACTCGATCTTGTAATCATTTCGCAGCATTTCATCGCCGCCCGTAATTTTAAAGAACAGAACTGCCTTCCCCTGATCATCAGACTCTAATCTGAAAGAAAGATCAGTCAAACAACTATCTCGTGTTATTTCCCGGGTCGACTGAATAACCCCATCTTTTTTGATAATTTCTGT
>DUNL01000110.1 GCA_012839385.1 Clostridiaceae bacterium | reverse complement strand
CGGTTGTGACTCCAACTACCATCTCGGCAGCAATGATCATAAGCCACGAGCTACCTAATCCAATCCTCAGCCCATTTAATATGTCTAGAATGGCAAATGGCAACAATACTTCAATTACAGTATCCAATTTACTCAAACCAGACATCTTGGCAACACGTCTGTTGACCTTGGGCACGCTGCGCAATCCAGATGAGACGCTGAGCGCAACAGGAGAGATCACAACGATGCCGACAATGAATATTGCTGAGGTATCTCCAAAACCAAACAAGATCATTACAACGGGCAACCATGCCAGACCAGGAATCATTTGAAGAATTGTGATAGGCACAATACCAATTTCATAGGTCCAATCATTCAAAGAGATCAGCAGACCGATTATGATTCCAATGATCGCAGCGATTGTGAAACCTTTGACCCATCTCAAAAGACTCGCTTCTATGTGATCATATACTGAATATCTGAACAAGGTCTTTCCATCAAAAAGAGTTCCCAGCTCCAAAAAAACTTCTGCTGGAGTGGGAAATGATAGAGAATATGAAAAATATTGATTGTAAATTTCAGCGACTGCCCACCAAAATAATACTACGATTATGCACCCTATGATAAGTGCCAACACCCTCTTAACCAAACTGATGGTTTTTCGGTCCCCGATGTAGATTGTGGTCCCATCAGCAGTATCAAGCATGCTGTCTATCTTTTTATCAGTTGATCTGAAGCATGCGCCCAATGACGATAATGCCATTGGCCCTGTATAATTTTACTATTATTAAGTCTTAAGTAGATTATTTGATTATGAAATACAATGATTAAACGATGAGTAGATTAATTTATTGCAGAATACAACTATTCAAATATATACATGGATAAAAGGAGTAAAATTTATCCATTCAATAATTCCCAGTCTGCAGAATTTAAATACAGCCAATAATGCTGGAAAAAAGTTGAATGGCCCTCTGAGGAATAATCTCTGTTTTGTGTTCAGAGGTGGACTCTATGGGGTCATTCTTAAGGTTCCAAATAGAGTCGGACCTTGCTATAGGTCTGTTCCTTCTTCTAGTCGTTTATGAGAAATGATGGCCTGGAGGATCATGCATGGAATGCGTTTCTTGGAATAATAGGAAATGCCTCATGACAACAACATAGGTCTCCGGATGGTTCTGAGGATGCCTCATGATCTTTTCCACGTATGCTTGATTTAAGGAAAACGCATTGTTCTGCAGTATAATTATGAGAGATAATTCTAAATGATGATGTGGTCACGATCGGCCTTAGGGGGCACGATCACAATCTTCACTGTGACACTGGCGTTTCCTCCAAAAGCATGTAGGATTCTAGATAGCTACTTGTTCATGTCATCAATGAGAGAGTTTGAGGCCTCGGACCAAGTCTGCTACATGGTATCGTGAAACTAAATTTTGAAATGATCTCTAAATGGTTTTCAGCGATCTCATGCGTTCAAATCGTACATCCTCATTGAATACACTCTCGCCCACTCATTCCGGACACCAATGACAACAATTATCATGGCATTCTGTTATGGGGCACGTTGCTGGGGAGTCCCATGGAAGAGATTTATGAGATGCATGGACGCATGAAGCTCGCAGTGGAGATGATCGAGGGTTGTGAGGCATTTGCCGCCATAATCCCGGAGGTGAGGACGAACTTCGTCTACTCCAAAGAATCTCCCAAGGACAAGCATGATGTGCTGGCGGTAGAAGGGAGGATCACCATAGTGGGAGGGGCGCCTCACGCCTCTGGCCCATCAAAGTTCGGCGCATCCAGTCACATGGCCCGT
>DUNL01000175.1 GCA_012839385.1 Clostridiaceae bacterium | reverse complement strand
CTGGAACACTCGTCCTATGGCCGCTGCCAAACGACGGGGTGATTGCTTCGAAGCAATCACCCCGTCGTTTGGCAGCGGCCATAGGACGAGTGTTCCAGGATCCGCGCAGCGGTACGGCGGGAGATCTTACGATTCAGGAAAATCTGGCCATCGCCTCGAGACGCGGACTCAAAAACACTTTAAGACGCGGGGTGTCAAAAAGTGCCAAGGTTGACTTTCGAGAAGCTTTGGCTAACTTAGGCTTGGGTTTGGAAAACCGTCTGACTTCTCCGGTAGGCGTATTGTCCGGAGGACAAAGACAAGTCCTGACACTCTTAATGGCAACACTGAGGAAACCCAAACTGTTATTACTTGACGAGCATACCGCGGCGCTTGATCCGGCGACCAGTCAACTAGTCTCGGAGATGACCGACCGCGTTATTAGACAACAAGGACAAACAGCCTTGATGGTTACTCACAATGTTGATGCCGCCATTAAATATGGCAGTCGCTTGATCATGTTAAATCGCGGACGCATTGTAGCCGATGTGAGGGCGGAGGAAAAGAAAAAACTGGTCAAAAATGAAGTTTTGGCCCTATACCACAGTTAAAAACCGGATAGAAATTTTCTCTACCCGGAAATTAAAACCAAAACGTTGACGAAGACGAAAAGTTTAGTCCGCTACCTCGCTACCAGCTGGATAGAATAGTTTAGAAATCAATTTGACTTCTGGGTTTAGGTCGCCTTCTCTTAGGTTTAGAATCTGAGTCAGGCTCTGCCTTCTCATTTTGATGACCTTGTGACACTATTTTATCTTGCCTATCAGCAGCTACTCTCTCATTAGTGTTTTGAGATCTTTTTTCGCCACGGTTTAACCTATCAACATTTCTGCGATCACGCCGTCTACGCGAGTCTACGTTATCTCCCCGAGTATTATCCGGCTTCTCCATTAAGTCACGCATGGAAAGATTCAAACGTCCTTGCGTATCAATCTCGGATACTACCACTCTAACTGTCTGACCCGGCTCTACAGCATCCTCGACTCGTTCAATCCTTTGCCAAGACATTTTAGATATATGAACCAGACCTTCCCTACCCGGCGCGATCTCAACAAAAGCTCCAAAAGGCATCAGGCGAGTAACCACTCCCTCAAATTCTGTCCCGGGTTCCGGATCCAGAGCGATAGCCTTAATCTGCTTGATCGCCTCAGCGGCGCACTTCAGATTAGGCGATGAAATATAGACATGCCCGATGGCTCCATCTTCCTCAATATCTATTTCGGTATCGGTTTCCTCAGTAATACGACGAATAACCTTACCGCCTGATCCGATAACCTCTCTTATTTTATCCGCGGGAATATCCAAGATCTCTATCTTGGGCGCCCATTCCGAGAGCTCCTCTCTCGGAGCCGGTATCGTAGGCAGAATAATCTCGTCGATAATTTTGTGTCGACCCTGACGGGTAATTTCCAGAGCGTCCTTAATGATGTCATAACTTAACCCATCTACCTTAATATCTACCTGAATAGCTGTAATTCCGTCCTTAGTGCCGGCTACTTTAAAATCCATATCACCGAAAAAGTCTTCGATACCCTGAATATCGATGAAAACCATATAGTCATTCTCATCCTCTTCGTTAATAAGTAAGCCACTGGAAATACCCGCTACCGGTTTAGTAATCGGAACCCCCGCGGCCATGAGCGACAAGGTTGAAGAGCAGACAGCCCCCTGGGAAGTCGAACCATTCGACATCATAATCTCCGACACATTACGAATCGAATAGGGAAAATCATCTTCCGAAGGCAACACGGGCAGTAGAGCTCGTTCCGCTAGAGCGCCATGTCCAATTTCCCGTCTGCCGGGAGAACGGTTAGGTCTGGCCTCCCCTACACTGTAAGCAGGAAAATTATAATGATGGATATAACGTTTTCTCTCCTGAGTAGTAGTACCGTCTAATCGCTGCGAGTCAGACAAAGTACCCAGTGTACATACAGTCATCACTTGTGTTTGTCCACGTTGGAAGAAACCGCAGCCATGGACTCGGGGAATCGTATCGACAGCAGCCGACAGTTGACGAATCTCATCTAAACCGCGACCATCAACACGCTTTTTTTCATGAAAGAGATAATCTCTGACAACAGCCTTTTCAATAGCTTCCATCGCGTCAGATATCCAGACATCCCATTCCTCATTGATAGCAAGTAGATGTACTTCTAGTTCTTCTCGTAGCGACATTAAATTTTTGTCTCGGACAGATTTGTCAGCCGTCAGAACCGCATTTTTCATTTTTTCCCAGAGGAAATCTCTAGCCGCGGTCAAAACCTCTGCCGGCAAAGCCACTGACTCATAGGCGAACTTATCTTTACCTATCTCATCTCGCATTTTTTGTAACAGATGGCAGAGACCGGTTATCTCTTCATGGCCAGCCATAATCGCCCGCAACATATCTTCTTCCGAGACTTCATTAGCCCCTGCCTCTATCATGCAAACTTTTTCCGCGGTACCCGCGACAAATAGATCAAGAGTGCTGGCTTCACATTGTTCCAGATCGGGATTAACTATAATCTCATCATCAACTAAGCCCACTTGTACACCGGCCACCGGTCCGTTCCAAGGTATATCAGATATCGCAAGAGCCGCCGCGGTACCAAGCAAGGCGGCTACCTGGGGAGAGTTATCATGGTCAACAGACAATACTATATTGTTGACTATAACATCATTACGAAGATCTGTCGGAAATAAGGGGCGTATTGGCCGGTCAATAGAACGAGCTGAAATCACGGCATTCTCAGAAGGTCTTCCTTCACGCTTCAGATAGCCACCCGGTATCTTACCGACACCATACATCTTCTCTTCATAGTCAACAGAAAGGGGGAAATAATCAATGCCCTCTCGGGGACTCTGTGAAGCAGTAACAGTAGATAGGATTGTGGTATCCCCATACCTTACCAAGACGGAGCCGTTAGCGAATTGTGCCAGTTCTCCTGTCTCCAGCAGTAATTTACGACCGGATAAGTCGTACTCATAAATCTTTTTAGTCATTAAGTTTTCCTCTCACAAATATTTCAGAAAGTAGTGACCAATAAGATGCGGTATGTAGATTCTGCATCAGCTCTACCTGCGTCAAAACTAGACGCTTTTAGATCTGCCGCACAATCTACTTCCCACATTTTATCGACTCCAGTACAAAACTAAGAGAAAGCCGGCTATAACCGCCGGCTGTCTTTACTTCCTAAGCTTTAATTTGGCAATAAGTTGACGATAGCGCTCAATATCCTTACTGGCTAAGTAATCCAACAAGCCACGACGTTTACCAACCATCATCAACAAGCCACGGCGTGAATGATGGTCATTCTCGTGATCTTTCAGATGTTTCGTAAGTTTATTAATGCGATGTGTCAATATTGCGATCTGCACTTCCGGAGAACCAGTATCATTCTCATGAGTAGCATAGGTCTCCATAATCATACTTTTTGTTTCTTTGTCCATATTCCCTCCTAATAATCCTAGACCCAGTAAGCGGCCGGACGAACCAGAAAACCGAGAATAGGAAACTCCAAGTATTATAGCATAAAAGTAAAAAGCAACAAGATAATACATGCATTTCCTTAATATGCTAAAAACCATTGTAACTTAGAAAACAATTCAAATCTATTAATTTAGATTAGCGACATGTCTAGTTAATTCGCCTAGCTAAGCGCTTAAGCCAATCAAGCTGCCCGGCACGAGTATTTGGCGCGGCGCCGCTGACAACTTCATGAAGTAATTGTCTCAGCAAGTCGCCGACACGACTCCCCTCTTGAAGCACTACCAGATTCATCACATCTTCGCCCTTTACTTTGAGATCCATTACAGTAATTGGCAGATTGTTCATTAGATAAAAATCATATATTTGCCTGAGGCTCTCCAAAACCTTAGGCTCAAGGGCAGAAAAACAAGCTCCTAAAGACAGAAATAAATCGAGACTATCTTGACCGTAATCACTAAATAAGTTATTCATTAGCAAGCGATTGTCTGCCGAATCATAATATGTTAAATCGAGAGGAGATAACCTCTTTACCTCCTGTAAGAAGCTAAATAAAGCCAGTGTATTCTTCTGGTATTTTGCGCTATAACGCAGTATTCTCAGCATTTTCTGTACATCCTGATAATTAGCGGAACAAGCCTCGGCTACCTGGACGTTTCGTAATGACGTGATTATGTCATTTTTGTTTTTTATTCTTATGATTACATCATTACATTTAGCTTCTTGGCTGAATTTTTCCGGATTTAATCCGCGTATATAGGGTACAAAGGTTGACAATACCTCTTTATATTCAGAGAGGACGCTTCGCCAACTGTCGCCATGAAGCAACAATTCCCATTCTTTAGAGATACGCTCTCCTGCCACCAGCTTTAGCTTATTCCTTGTAGTCACGATTGCTTCGCTGGTACTTTTCTCGATCGCGAAACCCAATACCGATGAGAATCTGAGCGCGCGCAAAATACGTAGTCCATCCTCAGCAAATCTTTGTCGTGGATTACCTACTGTCCTGATGATGCCTAACTCCAGATCCAGCAATCCCGAAAATTCGTCTATCAGTCCACGCTCCGGATGCCACGCGAAGGCATTGATTGTAAAGTCTCTCCGGCTGAGGTCAGTCTTTATATCTCGCTCAAAAGCGATTTGATCCGGATGCCTGGAGTCGGTGTAATCTGACTCGCTGCGATAGGTTGTAATCTCCACTTTTATCTCATTAGTTATCCGCGCCGTAATTGTGCCAAACTCTACACCGCTTAGGACAATGTCATAATCGCCGCTCAGAACTTTTACTAGCTGAGCCGGTTTAGCGACAGTAGCCAGATCAAAGTCTAGGCACTCACGTCCCAAAAGCGCGTCACGAACTGCCCCGCCCACAAGCCAAGTTTCATAGCCGGAATCTTCTATCTTGTCTATTAATTGCAATAACTGTTGTGGAAAAGCGCCGGCAGCTAGACTTTTCATTTCAATCTTCCTTTACAGTTCAAGAACTAGATTACGGAAAGCATCTCCCCGTTCCTCAAAGTTAAAAAATTGATCGAAGCTGGTTCCGGTAGGAGACAGTAGCACGGAACTACCCGCCTCAGCAATACTCGCCGCGTATTTTACAGCCTCCTGATAAGTAGAGGCATCATACATTGGCAAATCAACAGCGTCACCACTTGCCTTGACAGCGCTTTTGATTAAGGAGGCATTCTCACCACAAAAAATTAGATGTGATACTGTTTCCGCTATTGTGCGCCCTACCTCACTATAATCTAGATCCTTATCTCTGCCGCCACAAATAAGAATAATAGGTCTTCCCTGTTCCGCCAAAGTGCGGAGAGTATTTACCGTGCGCGTTGGAGTACTGTCAATCGAACTATTGTACCAGCGTACATCTTTATGAACCCTGATCAACTCCAACCGATGCGGAACTCCCTTGAACATTGTAGCAACTTCATATAGGTGAGCGGCAGGAATTCGCCCGTCTACTGCTGCCCAGGCTGCCATATAATTGTCAACATTAAAGCGCCCGGGCAAGACAATATCATCTGTTTTCAAAAGAGGATCCAGCGCGCCACGGCCTCTTTGTTTCCATATATATGGATCTTGACACCAAATTTTCAAACCTCTATAGTCATCCTGCTTGTTAAACCAGACAATTTCCCCTCTGCTCTGATCGGCAAAGCTCCGTAACTTAGCGTCAGCATAGTTTAATACCAGCCTGTCAAAAGGACTTTGGGCCTTAAAAATATTTTTTTTTGTTAAAATATATTCTTCATAGCTTGTATGAATATCAAGATGATTAGGAAATATATTAGTAATTACCGCGGTATCAACATAGGGCACCAAATCAAAAAGTTGAAAACTTGACAGTTCAACTACCACCTCGTCCTCTGCTTCTATCAGTGAAATTTTGTCTAATAACGGGGTGCCGATATTTCCTCCCACCCATACCTTCTTACCAGCAGCCTTATATAGTTCTCCAATTAGGGTAGTTGTAGTTGTCTTACCATCACTGCCCGTAATACCGGTAACATGTGCCGGACACAAGGACAAAAATATGGACATTTCCGAGGTAATGATCGCGCCTTCCGCCGCGGCTTTACTCAAGGCCGGATGATCAGGTCGCATGATAGGTGTTCTGAAAACAAGATCAAAACCGGTTAAACGGTCTAAATAGTTATCCCCTGTCGACCAGCGCAGGTCAAGTCCCGCCTCGACAAATTCAGCCTTAATAATTTGTAGTCGCTCATTATCGTCACCCATCTGATCAAAAACAGTAATATCCTTGTTCATTTGATACAGCCAGCTAATTAAGGGGCGATTACTTATACCGGCTCCGACAACGGCTATCTTTTTGTCCTTAACCCAGGCTCGAAAGTCCCTCTCAGCATAGTCTTTCACGAGACAACCTCTCTTTTACATACTATACAAAAAGTATAGGTCACAGCTTGCATTTTTGCTACCCTTGCGATATCATAACTCTGCTAACGCGGAAATGGCGGAATTGGCAGACGCGCTAGTTTCAGGTACTAGTGATCAGTAGATCATGCAGGTTCAAGTCCTGTTTTCCGCACCAGATCAAGCATCTTTGTCGCTTTAGGCAAGGATGCTTTCTATTTATTATAAACTGTATACAATAGCATTCTCCTACTGGTATGAAAAAGACTCTGCTTTTTAAGAGAAAAACACCACCCGTGTCACTTGAGCAGATAATATATCAATTGTAGAATTAGTCAAATGATTGAGTGGTTATCAATTGATGAAAAAGGAAGATTCAGAATTAGTCAATAAATTATCTGTGCGGCAATTGGTCGCCGGCGCCAGACAAAGTGGTAGTCTGACCAACCCCAGCTATGCTCCCTCCAGAAGTATTGACGGTATCAGAGCGCATAAAAAATTCATCAATCTCTTATCCGACCAGCAGCGCGAAATAGAATTATTTACCGAATATACACTTAATTCCAGCTATGTACACAAATATCTGTCGAAACAATACCGCCTGGAAATTTCCGGTCGCTGTGACGTTTGGTATCTCGACCGGACAGATCTTTATCTGATCGAGATAAAGAGTTATCGAGGACCGAAAAACAGTGAAAATGACCTTGTTAATCCTTTACATTGGGCTCAGGCCGAAACCTACGCGCATATCCTGTTACAAGAACTGAAAGAAAAGCATCATCTAAACGAAATTCATGTTTGTCTCGCATATGTCGCTATAGACAGCAATGAACATAAACTTATCGAACGCGTCATGGACGCGGACACTCTACAAAATAACTTTTCTGCTCTTTGCCAAAGCTGGCTCATCCATACTCTGAGCCTGATTGATTATCGCCAGACCAGAGATAAAGTTAACACTGTCAGCAACTTCCCTTATGAAAACTTGCGCGCCGGACAACATTTCTTCATGCGTCAAGTCATAGCGGCCATTCGTGATCGTGAGGTTCTCTTTGCCCAAGCGGCTACAGGTAGCGGTAAGACAATGGCTACTATCTACCCTGCCCTCAAGGCGCAAGCGGCTAATCTCGGCTCAGTTATCTTTTATCTCACCAATATGTCCTCGACTAAACTAATTGCTGAGCAAGCAATAGAGGATCTGCGCCAAGCTGGATTTCTGATTCGCAGTCTCACCCTAACAGCCAAAGAAAAGATTTGTTTGGAACCAGACTTATATTGTGAAATGAAATTATGTCCTTATGCCAAGGGATATTATGATCGCCTGCCCCCCGCTATACAAGAGCTGGCAGAGCTAAGGCAGGTAGATTACGCCACTATCCATTCTATAGCGAAGAAGCATCTACTCTGTCCGTTTGAATTACAACTAGACTACTCTGAATGGTGTGACGTGGTAATAGGAGATTACAATTATTTTTTCGATCCCAGAGTTTATTTAAATAGATTCTTTGCCGAGGACAACAAGTCCAAACATATTATTTTAATCGATGAGGCGCATAATCTTCCCGGCCGCTCCAGACAGATGTATAGTGCTTTCATTAAATTATCTTCTTTCCGCCGGGCAGCGCAATTACTGACCGCCACGGAAATTATTGATCTGGGACCTACCAAATTAGTTGTTAATCGCCTTCGACAAATAATTGACAGTTTGAATCACCTGCTACCTGTTCTCAGTGACTGTCAGGCGGAGTGGCAGGATAGCACTTTGCTGGGCACCGCTATTGAACCGCGGGATCTATTACGTGCCAAACACTTCATCGGGACCAGAAAGGTCTTGCTCAATTTCCTCAACAATATCGGTTCTTTGATTTATGTCTTGGGTCAGTTTCTTGATGTCTTCTCTGAATGGGAACATCGTGACCTGCTACTGGACCTCTGGTTTGATCTGCTTTTTTATCAGCGAGTAGCGGAAAGTTTCTATGACAAAAACTACATCACGATGATCCGACAAACAGCTGAGGACGATTTAATCATCGGGCAACTCTGCTTAGACGCCTCCGTAAATATCACCGCGAAATACTATAAGAGATATCCCCTTATCTTTTTTTCCGCCACCTTAAGTCCGATGCGTTACTATCAAAGGCTACTCTATAATGCGCAAGACAGTGAGGAACCTGATTCTTTGCAGCTGCCTTCACCCTTCGCGCCACAAAACAGACTGGTTCTCGCAGTTGACCACTATTCCGTGCGCTATCAAGATAGAGGAGCGACCATTAGACCTATTTTAGAATTAATCTTAAGGACAAGCGCGCTTAAATCGGGTCATTATTTGGTATTTTGTCCTTCTTTCAATTATTTACGTCAGGTAGAGTCGACACTAAAGCAAATCACCGTGCCGGCTGACTGGAGAATTATGGTACAAAAACCGCAGTTCAACGAACAAGACAAGCGAAGATGGCTTAAGTACTTTCAAGATACATCCGGTCAACCTCTTTTGGGCTTCGCTTGTATGGGCAGTATTTTTAACGAAGGCATTGATCTTAGTGGGGAGCAATTGATAGGGGTCTTTATTATCGGTACCGGCCTTCCTCACCCCTCTCCGGAACGAGAACTGATGCGCCAGTACTATGAACAAGAATTCGGCAGTGGCTTTCACTATGCCTATACCTTCCCCGGTTTCAACCGCGTAACGCAAGCCGCGGGACGCTTAATACGAAGCGAGACCGATCGGGGAATCATAGTGCTGCTGGATGATCGCTACGCGCGACAAGACTATCAACAAATAATGCCGACTGACTGGTTAACCAAGTATTTACATGACGATGATGAAGTTATCAGCTATGTCACCGAGTTTTGGGATCAATTTTAAATTACAAATATTAAGGAAAGTTCCTCGCTCTGACAGGAATTAATCTTCCTTAGGCTTGTCTTCTTTTTTTCGCGCTGTGGGTAAGAAATTATCAAAGCTTTTAATTAAATTGAGACGCGTATATTGTTTCTCCATCTTCTCTTCCAGGTATAACTCGACAAAGTTTAACAATTCACCCCTAACTTCAGCGCTGACAGTAAAATTAAAAAGCAAATTATACGGCGCTCGCACAATATAGATCAGTGAAGAGATCGTAGGATAAGACAGATACACCCTTCTCCCCGGAGCAATATCTTTCATTTCTTGATCACAAATAATGCCGGAATCAGGCAAACTAAAGTAGGCGCCCGTATCAAGTCCCTTATGACAGACCACGCAATTATTAAGCCAAGGAGCATAACCAAGGTCAGACAAAAGTCGCAAGGCAGCTACTTGGGAGGTCAGCACCGGATCCCCGCTCCTACTTAACTCGAAGAGACTATAACCCCATAATCTATATATATTCGGCTCGGCAACACCTTGCACCAGGGCGTCGAGAGCTATCTGACTCAAGTGAGCCGCCGCTGTCAATTTCTCAATATCCTGTTGTAGAGGTAGAAAGGCCTCAATCAAGTCGCCTCGATCAATCGTGATTCTGTCTCGATAAAAAAATAACTGAAAATCGGCCAAAACAAAAGGCATGGTAACGGCCTGCAATTGGCTCTTACTACTCGCAGATCCGTAGGCCATGGCGACTAAAAGACCATACTTCTCGCACAAGAGATGAATTAATCTATCTTTCTGACGGAAAGGTACTGATTTTAGTACAAAAGCTCTGATACTCTGATTTCTCATGAATACTTCGTGCTGTCAAAATGCAGCTCCCGCAAATGATGAGGTTTATTGCGCCAGTCCGATCTCACTTTGACAAAAAGAAACAGATCAACCGGGCAGTCTAACATTTTTTCTATCTCCTGACGGGAGCTAATGCCAATATTCTTGATCATATTGCCACCTTTGCCAATCAGGATGCGTTTGTGGCTATCACGTTCCGTAAGCACCGCGGCGCTAATCTGAACCCGCGTACGTTCTCCATTGTCATCTACTTGCTCGGCAAATTCTTCAATCACTACAGCGATGCCGTAGGGTATCTCATCTTCTAAACGGTATAGGATAGCTTCGCGTATAAACTCAGCAGACAACATTTTTTCTGTCTGATCAGTGTAGTCATAGTCCTCAAAAAAGGGTTCTGAAATTGGCAATTTAGTCTTTATCTCTTCTATAAGCAGATTTATACCCTCCCCCGTCCGAGCGGATACAGGAACAAAGGTAGAGAGATTATAAGTCTCGCTGTAGAGTGATATCAAAGGCAGCATAGCTTCTTTTTTCGCCACATCGGTTTTGTTTAAGACAATGATCACAGGCTTGGCCAGTTCCTGCGCTTTTGTAATTATTCTATGTTCCAATTCTTTGATGACAGGTTTGAAGCCGGCCTCAATCAGTAAGCAAATCACATCAGCTGCCAACAAGGCTTGCGTGGCCTCCTTGAGCATAAATTGACCAAGCTTATTGGTCGGCTGATGTATCCCCGGCGTATCCAGGAAAACCAGTTGCGCTTCCGAATCAGAATAGACACCACGTATCATCCTCTGCGTAGTTTGAGGCTTGGGTGTAATGATGGCTATTTTAGTACCGATAAGATTGTTAAGAAGAGTTGATTTGCCAACATTTGGTCTCCCCATAATGGCCACATAGCCGGCTTTAAACAGCGGAAGATTCAAGCGCGACATTATCTTTCTCTGAAGAGTAAACATCTTTTTTTCAGCCTGAGGTTCCTCATGATCAAAGCCCAGCAAATGCAAAACTCCATGTACGGTAAGAAATAACAGTTCATCTTTTAGACAGCGATTATAATCCCCGGCTTGATCTTTTGCTCTGGCCGGACAGAGAACGATGTCGCCCAGATTTACATACTCCTCCTCGCCGACCTTTTCTCTATGCCAGCTCCGCAACCTTTCACTTAAATATCCTTCATCAGTTGACAGCGCGGAAAAAGACAACACATCGGTAACTTCATCAATATTGCGAAAGATTCGATTAAGCCTTTTTATTTCCCTGCTATCGGCCAAGAGAATGGAAATCTTAGGTTTCAGGCTCATTGTAGTTAATTCTTCAGCCAGTGGTGAGTCCGTGAAAGCTTCAATCGCGGCTGATTTAATGGCTGTCTCTATATTTTCATCAATAAGATCTGTAGTTTGATTATTAACCTGAACTATCATGCAGACTACTCAGCCTCTGTTACCACTTTTTCTTCAGGGTAAGAAACACGTTGATGAAAGTGTCCCGCATAGACATGCAGGAAGGATAAAATAATACTTTCAACCTGAGCGAAGGACAGTCCGGATTTGATCAACTGATTCTGGTCAGTTTTAGTTTTAACCACACGTCTGATCGTACTTTCCGCTTCTTTAAGACTCTTGGGCGCGATAGAACGCATAGCGGCCTCAACCGAATCAGCCAACATCACGATAGCCGACTCTTCCGTATCAGGCACCGGTGTTTGGTAACTGTAAGACTCAGCCGACGGCAAGGGCTTACCCTCCTGCTCCGCCAGAGCCCGAGCTTTATGATAAAAGAACTGTAATACTGTTGTGCCTTGATGTTGCAGAATTATATTCAGGACAGGCTGGGGCAAACGATACTTGCGTCCCAGTTTCACGCCGTCTTCCGGATGCTTGATAATAATGCGACAACTCTCTTGCGGCAACATGAAATCATGAGGATTTTCCCCGACCTGATTCTCAGTAAAGGCCAAGGGATTCTCAAGCTTGCCGATATCATGGAAATATGAGCCAACACGAACTATCATGGCATTGGCTCCCACAGCCTCCGCTGCGGCTTCCGCCAAGTTAGCCACCATCATAGAGTGCTGTGAAGTTCCGGGAGCTTCAACAAACAGACGCCGCAATAGCGGATGACTGGTCTGTGACAATTCGATTAAGCGCAAAGGAGAAACGGTATTGAAAATCATTTCAAAGACCGGCATGACACCAATTGCGACTATGACTGAGAATGTGCCGCTTAGTATCGCCTGCACCATATGCGATAACATTATATCTACGGTACCATGCGCCAGTAGACCAAAGACAGCGCTCATACTCAAGGTCACCATCGCGGTAGCCACAATTATTTTCGCATAATTATCATGACGACCGATACCTTTGGTGAAAAGAGCGGCCACCAAGCAACCCGCCAAGGCGGTCATCGGGAAAGCCATTTCAAAGCCTGTCATAGGGATTGTCATTATTATCAGTAATATGGACATCACCATGGAAGTCCGAAAGCCAAAATAGGCGGCGATGACAACCGCGGCAAAATAAACAGGTGGAGTAAGAGGATTATGTTGAGCCAGATAAATCGAGACGACCATCGGAATTAGCAGCGACAGCGACAGCGCCAGCAAATTTCTCGGCGCTTCCGTGATGCTTGGGTGATAATGCTTAAAATATAAGACCGCTACTCCCGCTAACGCCAACACTAAGAGAGAAATGCCCAGCAAGCGAAACCAATCCACTCTCTTATCCCCGGTCAAATCCAGATCATGCAACATTTGCCAACTACTCTCAGTAATCAAATCTCCTTTAGATACAATTCTGGTTCCTCTGTTTACCATAACCGGATTATTCATGACACGGTCATACGCGGCCTTGCGAGCATTTGTCGTAGCCTCTTCATTGGGAATCACATTAGGTTCTAAAATCAATTGCAAAGTCTGACCAATGAGAGTAACATCGTCAACATAGTACTCACTATTATCTTTGAGATTTTTTACCGTCTCATTTATAGATATCACAAGCTTAGCTCGGTCTAGCGAATCCGCCATTATTGCTTCAGTTTGAGTTTGCAATACTTTAGAGTAATTATCGTATCTAACGGCCGACATTTTCATCAATTGCTGAGCGTCAGCAGCCGGTAGAGTAATACCCAAAGTTTGATCCAATTCAGAAATCAATGACGAAGCGGAGAGCTGAAACTCTGTTTCCGTAGGTTGGCGCAGATTATCGCTCGGCTCAGAAGCGGAAGTTCCCGTCCCCGGTTCACCTCTGGCCTCATCACCTTCTGATTCAGGAGCGTCAGTATTGGGAGGCTGAACCGTATAGATCGCTTCTCTTCTCTCGTTGACTATATCCAGGAAACGGATAACATCAGATACCACAGCCGTACTTGTCTGTTCAGATCTCATCATCACAGTCTGAATCTCGGCCTGAGCCTGAGCTGCCCTCTTTTGTGTCTCTATTTTATCCGCGATCGCGCGTGGGGCAACAATATCATAATCACTAATGTCACCGATATTAAGATTATACTTCTCAGGCATAGAGCCAAAATAAATGGCAACGGTAAGAGCGGCTACTGTAAGTAGTAACGTAACCAGGGTCAACTTTTTATTTGTTTTAGACTTCATTACCTATACCCCCGCCTCTTTTTCTCTCTTAGCCGGCTGGCCGCTTCATAAGCCCGAATAATTCTCTGCACTAAAGGATTTCTGACCACATCCCTTTGTGTAAGTCTGACGTGCCCTATACCTTCTACCTTACTAAGAAGCAAAGCGGCTTCTTCCAATCCGCTCCTGGTGTCAGGCGGCAAATCTATTTGAGTAATATCCCCGGTTACCACCGCTTTAGCATGAAAGCCGATACGGGTCAGAAACATTTTCATTTGTTCTCTGGTGGTGTTCTGCGCTTCATCCAATATAATAAAAGCGTCGTCCAAAGTGCGTCCACGCATATAAGCCAAAGGAGACACCTCTATCAGGCCTTTCTCCATATTGCGCAGGTATTGCTCTGTACCCATCAGGTCATTCAAAGCATCATAGAGTGGGCGCATATAGGGATCTACCTTGTTTTGCAAATCCCCGGGCAAAAAGCCAAGTTTTTCACCCGCCTCAACCGCAGGCCGTGTCAAAATTATACGAGAAACATCATGAGCCCGGAAAGCCTTAACCGCCATGGCCACAGCTAGATAAGTTTTGCCGGTACCCGCCGGTCCGATGGCGAAGGTAAGTTCATTCTGTTCGATCGCGGCGATATATTTCTTCTGACCGAAAGTCTTGCTCAAGATCGGTCTACCCTTCGCGTTAACACAAACGATGTCCGGCGCGAACTCCTGAATTACTTCCATCTCGCCTTCCTTAACAGCGTCAATAAGATAACGAACCAATTGCTCAGTTAGTGGTTGTCCTCGACTGTTAAGGTCCTTCATCTTGGAATAAACTATAGTCGCGTCAGAGATATTTTCCGCGCTATGGCCACGTACTACTAGTCCATCACAGGTAGATTCGGTCTCCACTCCGAAGGCTTCATCAACCAATTGGGCATGACCGTTAAAAGCCCCAAGCACTGCTATTCCTGCACCCGTATGGTCAAATTGAATTCTTTCTTCCATATAAGATATAGTATATCTTTATTCTACCGGTACCAGCAAATCATTTTGATACGAAATTCTATCCTCACGGAGAGCAGGAATGACAACTTTCTTTTCATGTTTAATGTTGATGTCCCAGCTTTCACCCTCCAACTCCCTGAGTATAACAGTCCTCACGTTTTCCAAATAAGGTATTATATAATCTTCTATTGTATCCGGGTTAACAATTGCTCTGATTTCAAAATTACCACCGCGATCAAAACGAACACCATTTATTATTATCTGGTCATCATTAGCGCGGATCTCAGTAGTAGCTACTTTGCGTTCTCCATTTATTGATACGGCTTGCGCCCCTAAAGATGCTAACTCATTTACAAATTGCCTCAATACTGAATCTCTCATCCGAGCCGGAGCTTTAGCGGTTAAAGTAATAACAAGACCCTCATTCTCTACTTTTCGCAAACCGGCAAAAATCGCATATTGTTCTTTTTCCTCAATAATACGAGCTAAAGCACCTGTTTCCGTGCCACTTAGTTCATTTTCCAAGGTTCGTATATAATCTTGCAGCTGATTATTACGGCGGTCTAAATCCTGATTCTTCTTTTGGAATTCTATGACCGAATTTTGTAGTTCCTGCAAACTGTCACGGGTTACAGATTTTCGATTAAGTCCTTTCATCTGCAATGCTAACAAAACACCTAGAGCAATACAGAGAATGATTACAAAAACACTATGTCTAAATCTAATTTTCACTGCGCGTGACCTCCAAGTGTGTAATAAACTCTCTGAAATTCTCATATTCAGAGAAAGAGGGTACAGTTATTCTACCTGCTTCTATCTCCATTCTAATCCCTACATCAATAGAAGTAATAGTTTGTAGATATTTATCATTTTCCAAGCTCTTCCTCATTTCTTCAACCGGACCTATAGCCAATATTATATAGGGTGGTGACAGACGACGAGAATAGAATAAAATTGTCGGCCCTATGCAGTAAATCTGCGGAACAGCTGTAATTCTAGTACCATTAAAGGATAAAGCCCTGGCGCCGGCACCGTTTAATAGGTTAAGAATATGAGTGATCGTACCGTCATGGATCAAGGCGTCAACCTTATCAACTAAAGGATCGTAACCCTCTTTATCTTCCAAAGTAATTGTAATTCCGGCACCGGAAACCTCTTCTTGACCCGCCATTAACTTGGCTTCCTTAAGCTCTTGTAACAATTCCGGCCGCTTATCTCCCAAATCCAGAGAATCAAGCAGATCTTGCCTTTTATTCTCTAAAACACGTTGCTGCCTCAACAAGGATTCATTATTCAGGCGCAAAGAGCTTAGCTCTCTTTTCACGTCCTCGTACTGGTTAAACAACTCGTCGGTATTAGTCTGGGCGTTAAAATTCTTAATAATAACTGAAAGTGAGACCCCTACAATTATGAACAAGACAAAAAGCAAAACTGAAATTTCCGGTCTCTCGATGTCAATATACCAAGACCTTTTCGTCTTACCGTCACGTTTTATTTCTGTTTGGTCAGATTGTCTGTTTTTCATCACGCATGTACTCCATTACAGAGTCGAACTCCGGTGGCAAATCTGATGTGAGTTCTACCGGACTACCTGAACCGGGATGTATGAATTCCAGTCTCTGTGCATGTAATAATTGACCCCCTTTATAGATTTGAGGTTTCCTTCTACCATAAGTAGCGTCACCAACTACAGGATGACCTAAATACGATAAATGGACTCTGATCTGGTGGGTCCTACCTGTCTTCAACTCACAGCGCAGATGCGCTCCCAGTTTTGCCTGTTCAACTAAATCTACCATAGTTACCGCTGGTTTACCGTCAGCAACCACGGCCATACGCTTACGGTTCCTAGGATCCCTGCCGATAGGCGCCTCGATTAAACAGGAATTCGCTTCCATCTGCCCCCATACAATTGCATGATATATTCTTCTCATAGATCTTTTAGCCAACTGCTCCGCGAGATGGCGATGGGCATGATTGTTTTTCGCTACAATTATTAGTCCTGAAGTATCCTTATCCAGCCGATGCACAATACCACGTCTGTCAGCTCCCTGAACAGTAGACAAATCCTGGTCGCAATATGCCAACAGAGCATTGACAAGAGTTCCCTTTTTGTTACCCGCGGCCGGATGCACTACCATACCCCTAGCCTTATTCACTACCAGCAGATCTTCATCTTCATAAACTATGTCCAGCGGCAAAGTCTCAGGTACTATCAGATTTTTAGTCGCGTCAACCGACAAAATATATATATCTCCCTTGGATACGGACTGGGATGCTTTCACGGGCTTATTATTTTGGGTTACTCTACCGGCTTGAATCAGAGTTTTAATAGATGTTCTTGACATTCCACTTTCTTCTGCCAGCCAACTATCCAAGCGAGGAGCGTCCTCTCCGGCGACAATAGTTTTCGTGATCACATCGCATCACCCGGGTCCAATGGCACATGACCCGCCAATTCATCTAAAAAATGGCGATTACGTAGTATAAACAGAAGGGCCAATCCTACCCCGACTGTCACACAGATATCAGCGAGATTAAAGACGGGGAATTTATATGACCCAAAGCTAAAGGCCAAAAAATCTGTGACTTTTCTGAAGCGAATACGATCTATCAGATTACCAATACCACCCGCGGCTATAAGCACCAAAACCAGTTTGGCTCTAAAACTACCGGCCTGATCCAGATAAAATAGAACTATGACGCTCACTACTAGAGAAACAAGGGAGAGAAATACTATACCCCAACTCTTATTGGCAAGGAAATTCCAGGCGGCACCGGAATTCCAGGTCAATTCTAAATTAAAAAAACCAGGAATCACCTTAATCGCTTTGTCAGCTAAACACTGCTCCATCCAGGCTTTACTAAATTGATCAAGCGCGACTAGAATTAAGACCGCGGCTAAGGCCATATCACCAGATCCTCCAATCCTTGATAAGGATTACTCCTATCTCTTCCTACAGAACCATCAATCCGCTCGCTGTAACATATAACATTGCAAAGAGAAGCTATGCCGATAAGACCATATTTCTCAGACAATTCAATCTGCGCCATAGTGGCGGTAAGTTTTGAAATATATGCATTCTCTTCATTTGCATCATCAGCATCTATCTTATCAGAATCGACAAACTTTAATCTTTGCCAATAAATTTCTTTTAAGATCGTGAGCTCTTCGCTCTTTGCGGCGTTTTCACCATTGAGATCCTGAGATATACTATTATAAAACAAATATGGTTCAGTTATATCAGCCAACGAAAAAACCAGCTTAAGAACTTCAGTTTCCGGCGGCGCGCTCGGATCTAAAGGTTCCGGAGTAGGCGTAGGGGTTACGCTGGGTAAAAATATTATATTCGGATCCGGTGTGGGCGTTGGACTCATTGTTACTGTAGCTGTCGGTGTCAGTGAGGGATCCGGCGTCGGTTCAGGCATTAGGCTCTCCCCTTCCCTGACAATAGGTACTTTTTGTAATCTCAACTCACGCCTAATTTCCTCACCGGCTATGTCGGCATAATCAGTTTCAGGCCAAGACATGAGTAAGGGCCTCATCGGCTCTTGTTGGAAAATTTTTAAATCCGCGGCAGCAGATAATTCTTCCAGTTTTTTCTTAATTTCCAGTGACGATGGCAAATAAGGGTGATTCCCTGAGTCCGGCACAGGAGAATACAACCAAGAACCCGCAGGCCTGTCAGACACCAGATGTGAACGCATAAGAGCTTTTATAAGCGCGTAAGTGTGATCTTTGTTGTTAAAGGGCTCTTGGTCCTGATTAAGCTGAAGCCAAGCAAATTGTCCCGTGGGCAATTTTCTTGTACGCAGATTACTAATATTGCCATATCTTGGCCACGAAGTGGCAGATAGCAACAGGAGATCAACTTCTCCTTGTAAAAAGCCCTGCATAGCTTCCTGAGCAGATTCATAAGACATAACAGTTAGGGTTAAATCTCTATTACCGTTAACTTTCTTTAATTCTAACTGGCCGGTAACAAGCTGCTCGGCACAATACCAGCTTCCGCTACCGGGCGGAAAAGTGAAGACGGTTTTCTGCGCGTAAGCGGCGGGCACAATCGGAATGATAAGATAATCGAGCAAATTATCACATCGCGCCGAGAGACGGATCTCGAGATAGGAATCCCCTGCCTCAATCTTAGCTATTGTGTCCATAGCCTGCTCTTGGGATAGGAACACTAAATCCTCTATGGCAATATTATCCTCGTTTGCCCATTCCTCTTGCCGCTCGCTATCGGTTTGTTCAGTAACGCCTCTGTCACTGCTTTCACTTGTCACTTCCTGATCATCTTGAGTCGAACTTTCAGTAACTTCCTCGCTGGAACTAAGTTGAGACTCAGCTATATCTGAAGGCGAAGTATCTGAATTTGCTGTTTGATCCGCTTCTGACGTAAGATCCGGTAATGAATCTGTTGTCGACACCATAGTAGACTCAGAGCTAAGACTTGAGTCGGTCGCGTCATCTACGCTCTCATCTGTCACTAAAGTATCGTCAGCTACATCATCATTTGTCAGCCAGCCTTTAAAAGCTATCCAGCTGTTAATAGAGGCAACTATGTCTTCGGGCTTAAGCTGAGAGCCGTCAGAAAACTTAAGATCTTTTTTGACCTCAATTCTCAGAGTAAGACGATCTTTCGTCCATTTATAGCTTTCAACAAAAGAGGATCGCAGATAACCCAAATCATCATAAGAGAACAGTGTCTGATACAGCAAGCTGTAAATCCCCTTCTGGTCTGTAGTTGCCGGCCGTAAAGGATTATAGTTTTGCGGATTTTGCCACCAGAGACGCAAACGCCCACTACCCGGCTTATTTTTGGCAGCGGGAGAAGGTAGCGCTATTTCACTTTGACTGGGCAAAGTTACATTTGTACTATCCTGGCCCGGCTTTTCCGAGTCACAAGCAGTTAAAGGAACTAGCAAAAGCAATAACGCCAACAAGAAAGCCTGTACTCTGTGAGTAATTACAGCCTGTCGACGCCTTTTATTAAGGAAATTAAAGAAAGTGATTATTTTCATCATCTAAGGTCTTCTATTTTAATATTCAATCTCTTGATGGACCTGGCCTGACCGCAACGGGCATCTACCTTAATAAGAGCTCCTTGTATATAAACATTACCTCTTTGTAGTTGATAAGGAGTAGGCAGATAAGTACAAAAGCGGCGTAAGGAATTAGTCCTGTCCATGCCGATCACGCCGTCCATACTCCCGGTCATCCCTAGATCCGTTATATAAGCGGTACCTGAACCCAAAATTCTTTCATCAGCCGTCTGAACATGAGTATGCGTACCACAGACAGCAGTTACTTTATCTGCCAGATACCAGCCCAGAGCATTCTTCTCCGCGGTCGCCTCCGCGTGGAAGTCAATCAGAACAATCTGCGGCTTTACTCTTGTCAGCAGAGGCGTCAAATAGCGCTCCAAAAAAGAAAAGGGATTGTCGGCTCCCTGCATAAACAACTGCCCTAAAAGATTTATGACCAATACCCTGCCATGTTCGCAATCAAAAGTGTAATATCCTTGTCCCGGCCAGGAAGGAGGACTGTTCCACGGCCTAATAACCTCCGGGAAATCCTCGGCTTCATCCAGCCATTGCTTTTGCTCACAAGCATGATTGCCAAGTGTGATGACATCAACCCCCGCCTCCAGTAATTGTCCGGCGATTTTCGCGGTTATGCCCATGCCGCCGGCCGAATTTTCCGCGTTCACTACGCAGAGATCGATATCATTTTTTTCTCTAAAGGTCGGAAGCCAGAATACTATCGCTTCTCTGCCCTCGCGACCGACAATATCGCCAATCATTATAATATTCATGGTTTCCTCCAATATCAAATTGTATCACAGAATGAGGCGGCAGCTTTTATAAAGGCAAGTAAAAACCGGGCAGAAATCTTACCACTCTACCCGGTTTCTCAAACATCTAGTGTCGTCAACGCGAATTTTCCAGCTTTAAAAGCGCAAAAATTCAATTAGCTGTTATTTCGCGTAATCTGTCACTCTACTTTCCCGTATCATATTCACTTTAATCTGGCCGGGAAAACTTAACTCCGACTCGATTTGCTTGGCGATACGATGAGCGATTAAAGGCATCTCATCATCTCTAACCTGTTCAGGCACAACAATAACACGAATTTCGCGTCCCGCCTGAACAGCATATGATTTTTCGACACCGTTCATCGAATTGGCGATCTCTTCCAGTTTCTCAATACGCTTGATATATGTCTCGACATTCTCCCTGCGAGCTCCCGGCCTGGCCGCTGATATCGCGTCCGCCGCCGCTACAAGAGAGGCAATCATTGTACTGGGCTCTTCATCTCCATGATGAGAAGCGATAGCATTAGTAGTTACTTCATCTAATTTAAGCTTTTTAGCAATATCGACTCCAAGTTGAATATGTGACCCTTCCATTTCAAAGTCAACCGCTTTGCCTATATCGTGAAGTAAGCCGGCTTTCTTCGCCGCCATGACATCAAGATCTAAATCCGAGGCCATAATGCCCGCGATACCGCTGACCTCAACAGAATGTTGCAAAACATTCTGTCCATAACTGGTACGATACTTCAGACGACCAAGAATTTTCACAGCTTCCGGATGGATACCTACTACCCCCGAAACGAATACGGCTTCCTCACCGGCCTCCTTAATGGACTGATCAATTTCTTTCCTGGCCTTTTCTACCATCTCCTCAATCCTAGCCGGATGGATACGACCATCTTGCACCAATTTCTCAATCGCGATGCGCGCGATCTCTCGACGAATTGGATCAAAGCTGGATAAGATAACAGTCTCCGGTGTATCGTCGATAATGAGATCAACACCGGTTAAAGTCTCAATAGTTCGGATATTTCTTCCCTCTCTACCTATAATCCTGCCTTTCATCTCTTCGTTGGGTAGAGCTACAACAGATACTGTAGCTTCTGAAATAAAGTCCGCGGCATATCTTTGGATAGCGTTAACAACGATCTCTTTAGCATAGACATGGGCATTTTCTTTAGTCTCTTCTTCAATCTGACGGAACATCAGGGCCATATCATGTTCGTACTCTATTCTGGCTTCATCCAGAACCTGGCGTTGGGCTTCTTGCACAGATAGCCCCGATATGCGTTCAAGCTCTTCTACTTTGCGCTGTTCTATTTCCAGCAGACGGTCTTCCGTTTCCTGCAGATCACATTGCTTTTGTTCGAGCTCCTGCTCCTTCTGCTCCAGCGAAGCTACTTTGCGATCCAGAGATTCTTCCTTTTGTTCAATACGATTTCTCTCTCTGGACAATTCATTCCTCTTGTCACGAGCATCCTTTTCCAGCTCAGCTTTGACTCGGTGTACTTCTTCTTTTGCTTCCAGCAAAAACTCTCTCTTTTTGTCTTCGCCTTCTTTACGTGCTTCTAGAATTAGGGCCTTTATATCTTCAGAAGTCTTTAATCTCTGCTCCTGTAACGCGATGCTCTGCTTACTTAGGCCACGCCGGTACCAATTGATAATGACGATAGCTACCAGTACAGCGCCTATAATCAAGCCAATAATCAAATATAGCCACTCTATGACAAATCACCTCCATGATTAATTTTTCAAGTTACGAATATATAACATAAGCAACGCCTCTGTGAGGCGCCGTGAATACTGATTTATATTTTATAGATAAAGCGACAGAACTGTCAATTTATTAACGAGCTGGCCACCCTTTCCTAAATAATGTGGCAGACTTTGTCCAACTAAGTGAAGAGAGCTCATCCTTACCGTGAATTATCCAAGGTCTGAAAAGATTCATCCGGCGATGATGGTATAATTCATCTAGATTAAAAATCACAGGAGACCATATGCAAATTAATAAAATATATTTGATAATATTATCCTTTTACATATTCAAACAATCTGCCGCGACCTTCTTGTCGCGTATTAACATTTACGCCCTCTCTCTTGGCAGGACTGTCGGTATTATATTGCTCTCTATCCTGATTGTTATTCTGGGCTATCTGGCACTGAATTTAGGTAGAGTAATACGAGCCTTCAGATCTGTCTTTCCCAGCCTTAAAGACTTCAAGAAAGAAATCGAGCAAGGAGAAGAGATCGCGCAGAACACCCCTAAATCGCTATCCAGTTTGGAATCAGTTGTTACAGATCAATTAGCGCAAGACTTCCCGGAACTCCATCTTGATGAACGCAAAAACCACCTGCGCGATCTATTACTAGAAACTCTGAAGAGCAATGGCTATGCTAATATTGATGAGCTAAATGACGAGCAGAAGCTAATGCGTTCCTGGTGGCGAAGCAAGTATAAAGTTGACACCGAAGCGCCCATAGTTCACGCGGTTGTTCTCCACAACTACCTCCGCGACAAAGCGCGCCGTACTCTGATTTTTCAAGCCTCCTTTCAATTTCTGCGCGAGGGAACTAAAACTCAAGATCGGATCAGTTTCTATTATCTCTATCTCCTCGATCCCGCGGAAAGAAATACTTCTTGGAACTGCCAACAATGTGGGGCTCCCATCACTTCCCTCGGGGAAAAGGTCTGTACTTATTGCGGAGCGGCGCAGACTGCCGGACCGGAAATGATCTGGACATTGGCGGAAGTAAAATAACCCACAGTATGATTTTCACTTGGAATTGCCAAAACGAAGACGAGCAAAAAACAGTCCGGCAAGTCCTGACACGAGCGGGCTTCTCCACCAGACTGCTAAAAAGAATACGTCATCATGGTAATATCCTGCTTGAAGGTAAGCCCTTGCGTCTAATTGACAGAGTAAAAGCCGGT
>DUNL01000281.1 GCA_012839385.1 Clostridiaceae bacterium | reverse complement strand
TTGCCGAACTCTTTATTGAACAAACTCATCGCAGGGAGCGATATTGTTTGGAGCAGTTCTGGAGGGAAGACTCACCTCATATTGATTAGGACACTCTCGTTCGAGGACCTCTATACTGGGTACTCGAAATCCACAGGAGGGGCTCATTCCCGATTCATCTATAAACTTGCCATGGTCTCGCTCACTACGGTCGCTGGAGGCGGCTGAATGGTGCGCAGCACCTGGGGAAGGCGTTTGTCCAAACCCTGCCATACGTCTTCTCTATTCTCTTGTAGATTATTGATGCGAATATTGTTAAATGATATGCCCTATCCCGTGGGGAGACCGTCAGCCCGACAATCTCGTAATCGGTGGACGTGACACTCACGGGAGAGTAAAAAAACTAATAAAAGGATGAGGTAAGAGAGATTTTGAATTTACATTAGGGGATAATGTTGTTTGGATACATTGTGCAATTTGACGACGTTAGCTGAATAACTCATGTGGATATAATAAACCAATCAATGCCTTTGCCCGTGAGAACATGTCAATTCGTAAATTACAATTACTTGAGCTAAAAATTTTATTGGAACTTAATCGTATTTGTGATAAGTATAAAATTCAATATTTTTTGATGGGGGGCACTCTTCTCGGCGCCGTTCGTCACAACGGCTTCATTCCCTGGGATGATGATATCGATATCGGGATGATGAGGTCCGAATACGTAAAATTTCTTGAAGTTTGCAAATATGAGCTATCAGAGGATTATTTTCTTCAAACATTCGAATCTGATGAATCATATCTTTTCGCATTTGCTAAAATCCGTTTAAATGGCACCGAATACTCAGAACCCATTAACAAAGATGTATTGCATCACAATGGCATCTACATTGATATATTTCCATTTGACCACGCCCCAGACAACCATTATCTCAGAAAACTCCATAGGCTCATGCTGTTGGAAATGGATATCATGTGTTGGATGAAATATGGCTATGTAAAGAAACCAACCACATTGAAGTTAAAGGCCCTCTCCACATTGAGATTAAAAACACATCGTTACCTTTCACGTTTTTTCAGTAAATCTCAATTAATAAGAATGAGAGAGAATTTGCTTCAAAAATATAATAAAAAACAGACAAAATATTGCATAAATGCCTCATTCTTTCACTACCCTTCAGAGATATTCGATCAATTCATAGAGTTGGAGTTTGAAGGCATCAAATTCCCTGCTCCGGCAGGATACACGACATATCTGGAGTGTGCCTACGGGGATTATATGTGCCTACCTCCTGAACATGAGCGCATCAGACATACGCCGTATCTGCCAGATTTTGGAAGGTATGTTGGCATAAACTCAGTAGATGACATATTGAAACAAAGGTCCATTTGAACAAAGTTGGCGACAATATATGCAAGCAATAATATTGGCGGCTGGGATGGGTAAACGCCTGAAGGAGCTCACTCGGGACGTAACAAAATGCATGATCAAGGTCAACAACGTCACCCTGATCGAAAGAATGCTCGCACAGCTCGACGAACGCGATTTGTCCCGCATCATAATCGTCGTAGGTTATCAGGCACAAAGGCTCATTGACTTTATTGACACCCTTGATATCAAAACACCCATTGTTTATGTAACAAATGACATTTATGACCAAACCAACAACATCTACTCTCTCCATCTTGCAAGAGAATATCTATTGCAGGATGATACGCTTCTGCTAGAATCTGATTTAATTTTTGAAAGCGAGATTCTCGATCATCTGCTCGATGACCCCTACCCGAATCTTGCCCTTGTGGCAAAATATGAAAGTTGGATGGATGGGACCGTTGTCATTATTGATGAATCAAATGAGATACTCGATTTCATCGATAAAAGTCACTTCAGATTTTCTGACATATCGCGATACTATAAGACAGTCAACATATACAAGTTCAGCAAGGAATTTTCCAGCAAGTATTATGTCCCAATCCTGGAATCTTACTGCCTGACTCGTGGTAGGAATGAGTACTATGAGCAGATACTCCGCATAATCATATTATTGAACAAGGCCGAACTTTTGGCCGAGGCGGTCATCAAGGCAACTCATGTTCTGCCAGGTGAGGCATGGTATGAGATCGATGACATCGCCGATCTTGACATCGCCGAATCCATCTTCACTCCCTCGATCGCCGAGAAGCTGGTCAAATTTCAAAATCGCTATGGTGGGTACTGGAGATATCCCCAGATGCTTGATTTCTGTTATCTTGTAAATCCCTATTTCCCGCCACAACAACTCATTGATGAAATGAAGGCAAACTTTGAACGCCTCATTGGGAGCTATCCCTCTGGCCTCGATGTTAACTGCCTTCTTGCAGCAAAGTACTTCGGCCTGCTCAGGGAGAATGTCATTGTCGGCAATGGGGCCTCTGAGCTGATCAAATCCCTCATGGAAAATTTTGCGGGAGATATAGGGGTTGTAGTCCCTACCTTTGAAGAGTATCCCAATAGGGAGATTAGGGGGACAGTGGTC
>DUNL01000145.1 GCA_012839385.1 Clostridiaceae bacterium | reverse complement strand
CGGACTGAAGGTTTATGATAGCTCTAATGCCTTGCGGGTGCTGGTCGGTAGTTGGCTTAAGGACCAGATTAGGAAGTACGGAATTAAGATAATTGATGGGGAGATATACTCGTCACTCATAAGATCGGGGGCAGAGGATGCGACCGAGTACATTCAGCTTGTGCCACCGAACTCTTTACAGGTATGGCATAACTCTAAAGCGCAAATGAATATTCATGCCGATTATGGGGCAAGAATAGATTTTTTTAGGGATTCCCCTGATACGAGTGCATTAAATGCAATAGCAAGAATAACAGGTGGATATAGTGGAGCCGATTTAGGAATTATGGCAGTAGGAGATACAGGAAAGGTGGCTATTGGCCCTAACCTTCATGTCACAGGCAGTATTACGAAAGGCGGCTCAGTCTCTTACATTGAGCCTACCTTGAACTACGGTTCCCGACTACTTTATATAGTTGAAACACCGGAACTGCTGTATTATGACCGGGGTGTAACATACTTAACTAACGGCGAAGCTGTCGTAAAACTTGACCCGATATTCCTTGAGTGCATTGAACCCGACACGGAATTAACGCCGTGGCAAGTCTGGGTAGAATGTTATGGTGACAATAGCGTATATGTAGCAGATGTTGGCGAGGATTATTTTATCGTCAAAGAGCGCAACGGTGGCACAAGCAACAATAAGGTTATCTGGCGACTTGAAGCTACTCGAAAGAACTATGCTGGAATACGATTGATGGAGGTGGTCGATTAATGACACGAGAGGAAATTTTAAAGAGAATTGAGATTGAGGATGTACGAATAGCAAGTGCCGATCGCAACATCGAAGGACTGATACTCCAAAAAAACAAGAGCCTAGACGAACAAGCTAGGCTCTTTGCTTTGCTTGAAGCATTGCCAGCAGAGGAAGCGGAGCAGCCGCTCGAATAGGGCGGCTATTTTATTGGAAAGGAGAGATACGGTTATGGGCAATTTCCTGGTTTGGCTAAAATGGCTCGTTGTCCTGGCGGGGGGCCTCTTGACTTCACTGCTGGGGGGTTGGGATATGGCGCTGCAAGTGTTGGTGCTATTTGTGATATTGGACTACATAACCGGCCTGGTGGCTGCCTATGAGGAACAAAACTTAAACAGCCGAGTAGGTTTTAAGGGCATTGCTAAAAAGATTCTGCTTTTTGTACCCATTGCGGTAGCGTACTGGCTGGACATGCTCTTAGGGCAGGAGATACTGCGAAACCTGGCGATATTTTTCTATATCGCAAACGAGGGCCTGAGCATGATGGAGAACCTGGGCCGGGCAGGGGTACCGTTCCCCGAGCAGATTCAAACAGCTCTGGAGCAGCTCAAAAAGGCGGAAGGTGAGGCAAAATGAAAATAGGAATAGACCCTGGGCACGGACAACATGATCCGGGAACGATAGGTCTTACTAGGCTATACGAAAAAGATGTGGCTTTAAGCGTATCGCTTAAAGTAGGGAAAATGCTACAGGAAAGCGGTTTCGAGGTAGTCTATACCCGCACAAATGACAACCCCGGTTTTCCTAAAGACCAAACAGAGAACCTACGAAAGCGGGTGCAAATAGCCAATAGTGCAAAAGCCGCTTATTTCGTATCTATCCACTGCAACGGCGTACTGGACAGAACTGCACATGGCGCGGAAACATTTGTAGTAGGCAGGGGTAGAGAGGCTGAAAAGCTGGCTATTTGCGTACAGAATGAGTTGATAAAAGCTACAGGATTAAGAGACAGAGGGGTTAAGGTAGCAAACTATCTTGTGCTGGCAGAAACCGTTATGCCTGCAATTTTAGTTGAGCTAGGGTTTATCTCTAATCCAGAGGAGGAAAAGCTGTTGCGTGACCCTGCATGGCAGGATAAAGCTGCACGGGCTATTGCACGAGGTATCGCTAATCACACAGGCAAACCCTTAAAGGAGGGCAAAAAATTGAAGGAAATAAAGGTAGTCGTAAAAGGTATGGAAATCCCCGGAATAATAATTGACAACCGAACCTGGGTGCCCTTGCAGCAGTACGAGGACGCTAAGAAAACCGAAATAACCTGGGACGGAAAAACCAACGTTGTAACTGTGAAGTAAGAAAAAGCCGGGGTTAGTCCCCGGCTACTTCGTCTATCTCAAAAAGCGTGTTAATATCCTCTCGGCAATCCCCTCTGCAGGGGCCTCATCCCCGAATAGCGCTTCTTCTAGCGCCTCCAGTCTCTCCTCCAGGTCCGCTACTATTCTGGATGATCTCGGCTCTCATCTCAATACCCCCTTAACTCGCTAATCATATCCATTAGCATTCCTTTAGCTTTTTCACTGTTTTTCAGACACGACCAACTCTGTTTTTCCTCTTCCG
>DUNL01000280.1 GCA_012839385.1 Clostridiaceae bacterium | reverse complement strand
CAATTTGGCCTGCGTGCAAACCCATTCCCTTATGCTGGGATTCCTGATGACACGCCAAACCTCTATGTTGGCCAGGATGGCGTATTGAGTGCAGTAAACACAGTACTTTCGACTGCAATTTGTACTGGTCGAGCGAACCATCTCATTGTGACTGGTGCATATGGAAACGGGAAAAGCCACACATTGAAATACATCCAGTCACAGGTTTCGCTCCGCTTTGCGCATGAACGCCAAAGGCCCTGTATCGGTTATGTGGCTCAGCCGGGAGAGACGTTTCTGGATATCTACCGTGAATTCATCTACAACCTTGGATATGAGTTTATTAAAGCACGAGCACAGGAATTAATCGGCATGGTGGCAGTTGATCTTGTCGACCGTGGAGTTATTGAGGGTCGGGTTAACCGGGAGGATGGATGGAGGAGCATCGAGGGTGGAGATATCCTGCTGTCAGAAGTCGTACCGCACGCATTCCTGTCCCTGTCAAAAGAAGTGAAGTTTCCGGATTTTGCTCGCGCCTTCATCAACATGGCGTACGAGGAGAATTCGATCACTTCGTGGGAGTGGTTAAGTGGAGAAGCTATTGAATATTCCCGGCGGCGAGAGATGAGTCTCACCGCAAACATCAACAGGTATCATGCACCAAGAGCGTTCAATGCCCTGAAACGGACCTTTGAACCCCTGCGATACACACCAGTCATCATGTTGATCGACGAGTTTGAGTACATCGAAACCCTGCAAGCGCGGACAAAGCAAAATATGCTAAACTCTCTGCGACATCTTATTGACATGAACCCGACTAAATTCTCACTGATTATCGCCTGCGCACCAGAAGTTTGGGAAAAACTCGTCAGTGAATATCATGCATTTTCAGAACGGATAGCAAAGGAAGTTAATTTAAAGCCACTTAACCAGACGACCGTGAGAACTCTGATCGTATCATACCTCAATCGTGAGCGGTTGGAACCGACGTCTACGTTGGATCCATTTACAGATGGAGCGGTAGATCATATTTTCAAGGTTGGAAATGGGAATACACGGAGAATCGTGACATTATGCAGCCAATTAGTTGATCTCGGGGTAGATCTTGGTAGTGAATGTATTGATGAGGAGGCAGTAGAGAGTTTCCTGGGATAAAAAGGCGGTTTAGACCCATCTCAAAACCCCTTGAGGTTTTTCACAGACTCAACTGATGAATATCAGGGCGTTGACAGTAGGGGTGATGGACCCACTTCAGCGAAGAAAATGTGGTGGGGGACCACCATTTCGGAAGTCGCGAGGTACCAAGGGCTCGAGATTGATTACACTGTCCTTTCTGCGAAGTACGGATAGGTATTTCCAGATGAAGTGATTGAAGGGTATGAATGCATTCTACGGTCAAGATCTGACATCGAAAATACCATACGCTCTCAGAGCATATTGGCAAAGAGGTTAACCTCAAACCACTTACCGCGGAAACCGCCAAAACACTCATTGTAGCATATCTTAATCGTGAGCAGACTACTCCAACAAAGACGATCAAACCGTTCACTGACAAGTCAATCGAGCAGATCTTCAGATCTGGAAGCGAGAATAAACGCTGTATAATCACGCTATGCAGTCAGGCAACGGATCCCCTTGCCGATTTGGAGTGTGAGTTCATTGATTCTGCAGTGTTTCAGAGAGTAGTACGCTGAGCAGGTCATAGGAAACGATCGTTCCTCCTTTACAGGTGCCAACAGGAAACATCTTTTTCAAGTCACGGATAACAATTCAAGGCTTTTTTCTACTTCATCCCGAACGGCTCTTGATCGGTCATCACGCAACTGTCGCAGCACAGGGATTGCTTGATTATACTCTAATTTTACCAGTGCTCGTATTGCCTCGATTCGAACTACTGACGTAGAGTTATATAAGAGATTGATCAGCGCAGGCCCAGCCGCGGTGTCGCCTATATCTCCAAGCGCTATGGTCGCATATCTCTGGATCTCGCTTTTCGGTTCGAGCAAACACTGAATCAGCGGGGGTACTGCCCGTGGGTCTCGTATCTGCCCAAGAGCCTTTATTGCTGCAATACGGTTTTCAAATCGCTTTTGGTTGAGAACTTCAAGTAAAAGGGGCACCGCTTCATGTGAGCCGATAGATCCGAGGGCACGGATGACCTCCACCGACAGGATGACGCCAACCTGCCCATACGCGGTGATAAGCGGCTCAACGGCTCGTTCATCCCTCAGGTGCGCAAGGAGTTTAATCGCTTCTTTTTGGATATTCGTGTTCTTTGAGGTAGTGAGACAGTAGACAGCAAGATCGAAGGCACCTGGAGCATGGAGATGTTTCCTCAAACATCTGAGTGCATTCTGTTTTTCAGTTATTTTTGCGGTCTCTGATGTAATGACAGTGTAGAACCCTGCGATAGTCCCATCCACCGGACACTTTGGGGCTTCCCAGCTCATTGCGGTTGTTCCTTCTTTATCCTGAGTGCCGGATTGACCTGCTCCTATGGAAACCTCCGATATATCGTTGGTTAGTGCATCTGCATCCGAAGCGGGTACTGGAACCGTCTCATGCACTTGAATAAACAGGGAATAAAAGAAATCTTCAGAGATTTTGAGCAACTCTGCATGCTCCGACATGCGGTTACTATATTTGCAGAACCGAGTGAGATCTGAGAGTGCAATCACAGTACTATGCACATCAGTAAAATCAAAAAATCCTTCACTGAATTTTCGGCGAATTT
>DUNL01000161.1 GCA_012839385.1 Clostridiaceae bacterium | reverse complement strand
CTGGAGCGGTTATTATTATGTCTTTACTAATCTCACGAGATACATATAGTCCAGGATCATCAAAACAACTAATAATTGCTGCCACAAAGCCTTCTTCTTCCGCCCTTATTATTTCATCTATTATCTCAACTTCTGCTACTGACTGATAATACAGATACTCCAAGTGTGACGGCCCTTTTTTTAAATTTCTAATCTCTATCGTTGTATTGTCAGCCTTATACTGATTGAGATACTCCAAGATAGTATCATTAAGATCACTATATGCTACCGGTTTCAAATGTAAGATACGATTTTTCATTATCAAACTCCTAAGGTAGGTAGTTTGATACTGACAGAGAGACAGAAGTTCTAGGCTCACTATCAGTATCCTTCAATACCCATCTCCGCACACATTTTACGTGCTTTCATATCAACATAAATACCTTCTTCTTCAAAAACTTCTCCATCTAATATGATCGTAGGATAGAGAACAACTCCATCGGTATGTGATGCAGCGCTCCAATGTGCTCCTCCTATAGCAACTCCCTGGCTACCAATCCCAAATTCCATGCAGCCAAATACTCGCTCATCTTCCACTATACGCCCCGTAATTTTTTTAACTCCTGGGTTAAATCCTTGAGAGAAATGAGCTAGTCTTAGCATATTAGGATCATTAAACGAATAAATCCACTTTTCAAAAATCTCCGCTTCCTTGCCGCCAGAAATAGCTACAATCCGACCTTCTTTCAATTCAAGTGTAATACTTTCATTTAATACTCCTAAACTATCAGGCGGAAATACTGCACCATCAAAAACAAGAGTACCCTCTATAGTTTCTTCTACTGGACACCAACTTGTTTGACCAGTTAACATGACAGGGTATCCTTTATTTGTAGCTTTAATTCCGGAATGACGTACTTTTCGTCCACCCATATTACCCTTTAAATTAGTACCATTTTTTGTAAGTACTTGAATTGTACTAGTTTCTTCAAGGCGTTTCTTAAAATACTCACCTAGCTCTATAACCCTGTCGACATCAATCCTACCAATGCAATTAACAAGCATATGCGTATCCATGCCGGTAGCACAAATATATCTAGCTCCATTACGATCCACTGCTCTCCGATAAGCTTCACCATGCATAATTGACGCATAGGCAAGCTCTATCCATACATCAGCAACCGCAATCGCTTCAGAAACAGGCGCAGGCGGCTCAGCATAAAAGCCATCTGCCGTTGGATAATATACTATGGTGGGAATTGCGTCTATAGTATATGCAGCCCCTGCGAGTGCGTTAACAACACGCTCATCTACACAAGTATCATAAGTGATAACGAGGTTTTCACCAGGCTTACATAGCATAATGTCTCGCACCAGTTTCATTGCCGCTTTTGTGAGTTCCATACGATGGTACTCATCTCTCATTTCAACTCCAATATTCCAATCCATATGTTACCTCCAATAAATTCATTAATAATTTGATTAATAATTGAGTAATGAATACAATGCTTGCGCGTATATCTGACCCGACAATATAAGTTCATCTACGCTAATATACTCATCCGCTTGATGAGCAAGCTCCTGTTGTCCGGGGAAAACGGGACCGTAAGCCGCAAAATTATTGAGAGCCCTACAATATGTACCTCCTCCGATAACCACAGGCCCTTCAGTTCTACCTGTTACTTCTTGATATGCATGTAACAGAATCTGAATAAGGGGATCCCTTTCAGGCAGGTACAAGTGGGTCTTATCCTGAAAAATATTAAATTCTAATTGCTGTTCTGCGCAAGCAACTTCTAATGTCTTTAATATAACTTCTTTGCTGGCATGAATTGGATACCTAATCTCTATGCTAGCCTGCCCACTCTCTTCATTTATCCTTGTTATCCCTAGCGACAATGTCAGTACTCCTGAAAGTTGATCTTCACAACAGACACCTAATGCCTCTCCTCTATAACCATCCGTAAACATAGTGAGTTTGTTCAAAAAAATTGCGGGACCATCATGTGTGAGCGGCAAGGTAGAGATAAAACCAATCAGCAAGTTAATGGCATTCTCACCGCGCCATGGTTGAGAGGAGTGGGCACTCTGACCACATGATGTCAACAACAATTTTTCGTTATCCCATCGCAAATTTATTTTTTCTTTAAATTCGTATTCATCTAATTTTTTTAATATGGTTTTTCTGGCTTTGTCACTTACAGACAGAACTGCACTTGCTTGTGAGGGAACAACATTTACCCTAGTTCCCCCATTTAATTCCAGGAGCGTTATTCCATTGCTGGACTTGTGTCTTTCCCAATTGTCAACAACTTCAAATCTTAGAATACCTTTCTCTGCGTGAATTACTGGAAACTCAGCATCAGGTGAAAAACCTCCCCAAGGTGCCTCTTCCCTGTCAAGATAGTATTTCAAACACCGCATACCCGATTCTTCATCAGTACCTATTATATGTCGAATATGGTTTTTTACAGGAAGCTGACTTTCTTTAATTGCTTTCATTGCAAACAAAGCAGCTACCATTGGTCCTTTATCGTCAACAGCGCCCCTTCCATATAATCGCCCATTAACTTCAGTGCCCGTAAATGGAGGATATGTCCAGCCTTCACCTGCAGGTACAACATCAATATGTGAAAGAATGCCAATTTGTCTTCCTGTACTGCCCCATTGTATCGTTCCTACATATCCGTCATAGTTACAAACAGTAAAACCCATATCAGAAGCTATTGCTAGGATTGCATTTAATGCATCATTGATTGGTTTACCAAAAGGTTCATTAACATTATTACTATCTTCGTATACACTAGGGTAAGAAATTAGTGACTTTGTAATATCAACTATTTCGTCTCGGTATGACGCCATTAATTCATTCAAGACTGCTTCCAAATTTAAAATTCCTCCTATGATTCAGTACCGCTATCTGGATACTTGTGACAACAAACAAAATGATTAGGCTCTATCTCAACCATAGATGGTATTACCTGCCGACAAATTTCCATGCATTCTCTACAACGAGTGTGAAACGTGCAACCGCTTGGAGCGTTTACTGGTGAAGGAATTTCTCCTTCAGAAATAATCTTTGCAGGTTTTATTTTTTCTTCTTCATCTGTAGCTACCGGGATTGAAGAAAGTAGCATTTGAGTATAAGGATGAAACGGAGAGTGGAAAAATTCTGAGGTAGGAGCAACTTCACACAGCCTACCTAAATATAAAATTGCTACCCTTGTTGCAACATTTCTCATTAGACTTAGATCATGTGTAATAAAAAGATAGGACAAATCTAGTTGTTTTTGCAGTTTGATTAAAGTGCTGATCACTTTTGCTTGCACAGAGACATCAAGGGCTGAGGTTGGTTCATCTAGAATAATAAATTGGGGACTTGAGCCTAGCGCTCTAGCAACTGAAACTAATTGACGCTCTCCGCCACCAATATGTCTAGGCATTTTCTTGCTAAAATCTACTGGCAAGCCAACCATCTCCAGTAATTCCTCAATTCGGTTTTGTCTTTCTTTTTTTGATAATTTGCTGTGAAGTTTTAAAGGCAATTCTAGGCTCTTCCCAATATTTCTTCTTGAATTTAATGAAGAGCCAGGATCCTGAAAAACAATTTGAATTTCTCCTTTCTGTTTAAGACTCCTTTTGTACCCTTTCCTTGCTAAATTCTCTCCTTTATAAATAATCTCTCCTTCTGTTGCACCATACATACCTACAACCATATATGCGATGGTACTCTTGCCACATCCAGATTCTCCGACCAGACCAAGTGTTTCACCTTTAAACAGTTGTAAACTTACACCATCTACTGCTTTAACCGATTGTCCATTAGGTAAAGGAAAATACTTTTTTAGGTTTTTTAATTCTAAAATTAATTCCGCCATACTTTTCCCTCCGCAGCAGCAAAACAAGCCACCCAATGTCCATTCTCAATTAATGTCTGTCCTGGAATTTCATTTCTACATTGGTCCAAGGCATAAATACATCTTGGGAAGAAACGGCAACCAACAGGTGGATTATCGTAATCAGGAATTCGTCCGGGAATTCCCTCAGCAATACTAGTTCCAGTGAGTTTAGGCAGACAATCCATAAGAGCCATAGTATATGGATGTTTAGGCTGTTCAAATACCTTGACAGTGTCCCCACCCTCTACAATTGAACCAGCATACATTACATTAACCTCTGAAGTAACTTGGCGAATTACTCCCAGAGAATGCGTTACCATAATGACAGACAGCTCATGGGAATCTACAAGATCTTTGATCAACCTTAGAATTTGGTCTTGAATTGTTACATCAAGTGCAGTTCCTGGTTCGTCCGCTAGTAATAGCTCTTTCTCACCAGCCAATGTCATGGCAATACAAACTCTCTGTCTCATGCCACCCGAAAGTTGAAAGGGAAAGCTATTCATTATACGGTCCGGATCAGCAAGAGAGACTGCTTTTAAAGCTTCTATTGCTTTTTCATAAAGCTCTTTAGACGAATAATTTTTTTCCTTATGCGCATACCTAATACTAGTTAAAAATTGTTCTTTTATAGAAAATACAGGATTAAGTGCACTGGAAGGATCTTGGAAAATCATTCCAGCACCTGTTTGGCGAAATTCCTGTAACTCATTGCTTGACATTTTAAGAATGTCTGATCCATTAAATATAATTTCACCATTCTCAATATTGGCATTACTAGGAAGAACACCTAATATTGCCCTCATAGTAGTAGTTTTTCCACAGCCTGACTCTCCAACAAGCCCAATGCTTTTTCCGCGTGGAACTATTAAATTCACTTTTTTCAGAACATGAGTAACTACATTGGCAACCGTATAAGATACGGACAAATCTTTAACCTCTAAAATATTAGTTACAGTTTCCATCAGTTACCCTCCACATTAAAAATATTACCAACGCCATCACCTACTAGATTAAAACCTAAAACGATTAAAATAATAGTGACTGCGGGAAATATTGTTAACCACCACATATCTGGTAAAAATTTGACCCCATCATTAATCATGTTGCCAAGAGCAGGAATAGGAGGTTGCTCGCCAAGACCAACAAAGCTTAGCGTAGCGCCCATAATTATCACATAACCTATATCTAAAGTCATTTTGGTCAAAATCTGGTCTAAAGTATTAGGCAAAAATTCTTTGACAATAATATGCCCTAAACTTGCACCCGTAAGTTCTGCATAAGTAATATAATTTTCTGATCTTAGAGATGATACAACTCCAAATGTAAGTCTGGCATACCAAGGCCACCACATGATTGTAATTGCAATCATAGAATTCCGTAGATTCGGTTCTAGCACAGCGGCAATTGCAAGTGCTAATACTAAAGCAGGAACAGACAAAAATATATCCACTATACGCATTAGCACTGTCTCAATCCAGGTATCTCTATAATATCCTGCCAACACTCCTACAATAAAACCGATAGGAACTGATATAGCTAGAACAAGTACACCCATAAGCAAAGTGCTTTTTAGGCTAAACAATAATCTAGAAAAAACGTCTCTTCCTGTAGTATCGGTTCCCATAATATGCTGAGGACTTGGGGGAAGGGCGCTATCTGCAAAATTTACTACTGCACCTGCATCCTCAGGGTACGGCGCGATAATAGGCGCAAGGATAGCCAAGAGAATTATCAATATGACTATTACTAAGCCAACAACAGGAGCACCGCCGGCAGCAAACCTATACCAGTTTCTTTTTATATTCTCTTTTCTTTCTGGTGCCATAGATCTCCTCCTATCTAGTCCTAGCCTGCCTCATTCGCGGATCTAATATCATGGCAACAATGTCCACCAGAATGCTAGTACCTACAAAAGCTAACCCAATAATTAAGACGACAGCCGTTACAGCATTTGAATCTTTATTCAAGATAGCATTCATTCCGTAACTAGATAAACCAGGCCAATTAAAAATACGTTCTACTAGAAAGGCATTACCAAACAAGGCAGCAAAATCCATTCCCATAACAGTGATTGTTGGAATTACAGAAGGCTTCAATAAAAACTTGCGATTAATAATTTTTTTAGGAACACCCTGTGAAGTAACCATTGTTATATAATCTTTATCCGCATTTTGAAGCATACTAGCTCTGGTTATACGAGCTTCTTGCATTGTTTTACCAAGAGATAAGGCCAGTGCAGGAAAAAGCAAATGTAGAAAAGCGTTCCAAGCAGCAGCAAACTGTCCACCTATTAGGGCATCTAAAACATACATACCAGTAACTGGAGTGATAGAAAATTGCGGACTTAGTCGCCCACCTATAGTAGGCATAACAGGCAACCAGTAACCGAATATGAGAACAAAAAGAACTGCAATAACAAATGTTGGAGTAGCAACAAAAATATAACCTAAAAACCTAGTTAAATAGTCAGGCCATTTATTTTTATGTTGTGCGCTTATAACTCCTAACAACAGGGCAAAAAAGAGCGGCGGTATGCCAGCCCAAATAACTAATTCAATGGTAGCAGGCGCAAAGTCTTTTATATCCTGGCTAACGGCCCTTTGCGTGTATGAAGAAATACCAAAATCACCTTTTATTGCATTCGTCAGCCAATAGATATACTGTACCGGTATGGGTTTATCTAAGTGATTAACTTTTCTGTATTGTTCAATGACTTCTTCGGATACATTAGGACCTAAGGCTAGGCGAGCCGGATCACCAGGAACAGCTTTCATTAAAGTAAATATGACTATCGTAAGCCCAAGTAAGACCACAAGGGAACTTGCTAGACGCTTTATGATGCTCTTTAAAAGTAACATCTGAAAACTCCTTTTCCCCTTATTTAGACCAAATATATATTGTTAGAATTAAGTAGTTAACTAATTGAATGTTTTGTATAAAGTCACGGATTTGCCATCTCATGGATTCATGAGATGGCAAATCTATAAGGTCTAAATGACACTCCAAGCGAACTACTTTTTATCAGGGTATATTTTGATATCACGCATATATAAAATGTAGCCCATTACCGGAATCTGAGTTTCTGGTTTACCTGCCTCCCAGTCAATAAAATAAGATTGATAAGCGACCGGCTCTACTAATTCTGCTAAAGGCAATAATACGCATTTATCAGAGAGGTAATCTTGAATTTCTTCATATTTTTTTATCCGCTCTTCATCATTTATGATTGTAATTGATTCGTCGATCATAGCGTCCAGAGTATCATCATTAATCCAGCTGCAGTTCTGCCAAGTACCTACCTCCTTCGACCTGATAGCTGACATAAGTACAGAACCCGCTTCAGAATAATCGCCGGTAAATACGGTAGTAGTTACATGAGGAGTAGTATCCGGACGAGATGCGTTCTCTACAACTTTAGCCCAAGGAGTCTTTACCACATTAACATTAACCCCCACTTGAGTAGCAACTGCTTGAATCAACAGGGCTAGCTTTTCCCTATCAGGTGTTTCCGCTATCCAACATACTTCTATCGGATATTCAGAAATATTATCCTTGTATTTTGATTGAGCAATTTCTGCTTTAGCTTTCTCTATATCATAGGAATAATCATGCATTTTTTTGTGGCCGCGTAGGGTACTGGATATAATGCTGTCTGCCTGTACTGATCCAGGAAAAATATCATTACAAACAACATCATAATCCATCATGTAAGCAAGAGCTTTACGCACATGAGGGTCATCGAGGGGAGGTTTAGAATTGTTAAGAATTAAATACAAAATGTTCCCACCTTGGGTATTCATTATGTCGATGCCTTCAATCGCATCTAGAGCAGTATTAGTTTCTGCACTTTGATACGAGTCAGCAATTTCAAGTTCTCGCCTTTGCATCATAGTTTTTACAGTTACAGACTCATTTGAACTATAAGCCTTAAAACCCTTTGGATTTGCAGGATCTAATCCAGCCCAGTAATCCGGAAATTGTTTACACATAATATGTGAATTAGCTGCATATTCTTCTAATTTATAGGGGCCACTACCCGCATCATTTTCTAAAAGAAAAGTTTTTCCATAGTCTCCGTTATCGCCATATGTTCCATCCAGGTAGTTACTCTCTACAACTTTACTGTCCAAAACATAAAGTCTTACCAAGGCTGCAGAAAGTGTTCCGTTTTGCGCTTTGCATCTGAACTCTACCGTAGTATCGTCTGTCGCAACCGCTTCTTCTACAGTTGAAGTAAACAAATAGCCAAACCCCTCACCTAATTCCAGCATACGATTCATTGTGTATGCCACATCATGAGCAGTTAATGGATTACCGCTGTGAAACTTCACATCATCTCTAATCTTAAAGGTCCATGTAAGGCCATCTTCTGATACATCCCATTCGGTTGCAATCCATGGCTCTACACCGCCTTCTTTCGTCGGCATCAGTAGGGGATCATACAGATTGATAATAAGACTCGCGGAACCAAAGTCAGACCCCACTCCCGGATCTATCTTAGGCATCATTGTTAACGTATAACGTAACAGTCCTTCCCCATCGTCACCTGTCTGGTCGCCAGATTGCTCATTTGTTTGTTTGACTTCTCCAGCCGTCTGATCGCTTACAGTTCCTCCACCACAACCAGCAAAACATGACAAAACTATAGCCAAACAGAGAAAACCGATTATTCTTTTCCTCATAAAGCTTCCCTCCCTTGTTCGAGTAAGTTTAGAATATATAAATGATGGGTAATTATTAAATATGTCATGTCTTCTACAAGTAAAATAATATCAAATTGCACAATAATATTGAATTGATTATACCATTGCTATGCGATACTATAAATTATAAATAATTATTATGCAATAAATTGTACTTATAGGAGGGGCAATGTTAGAGAATAAATTACTAACTTTTCTAAATCTATGTCAAACAAAAAGTTTTACAAAAACGGCTCATCAACTGCACATAACACAACCGGCAGTATCTCAGCATGTCAAGGCTTTAGAAACTTACTATAATACCTCGTTATATTACTTCACTGGACGTGAGTTTCATTTAACCCCAGCCGGAATAAGTCTTTTCCAATTCGCAAATTCATTTTATCTTGACTCGGAAAGGATGCGAGAACAGTTAAAAGCTGGATCAGCAGACGTCAGGGAATTACGTGTCGGAGCTGAGTTAGCTACAGGCGAATCTTTTTTTTATGATTTGTTGGTCGCATTTATTAAAGAAAACCCTGATTCTAAAATTTCTGTAATGATAGACAATTCATCTACGTTATCGCGAATGCTGGAGAATGGCGAGTTAGATTTTCTAATAATTGATGAATCGTTCTCAAAATCAGAGTTTGAATATCATCCATTATGTAGTGGAACTACTGTCTGTGTTTGCTCACCAGACCATATGCTGGCAGAAGCTAAGGTTGATATTCAAGATTTGTATGACTATACTCTAATACTAGGCGTAAAAAACACACCTTCACGTATACGTCTTGATGTTATTTTCCAAGAAAATGGGATCTCGCCTTATTATTTTCCTCATAGAATTGAAATCACTAATGGACTAACTGTGGTAAAGCAGCTAGTCCACCATAATATAGGAATCGCATTTCATTACGCTAGTGCAGTTGCTAAAGAGTTAGAAAGTGGATTTCTTAAACAAATTTACATTAATGACTTTTTCGAACAGCATTCTTACAATCTCGTTTCTGTAAGAAATAGCTATTTTAGACCATCGCAAGTATATTTTATGAACTTTTGTCAGGACTTCCTTAGTCAACTAGACATAACCTTACCTACTAACTGACCTCAGTTTCAACAATAATTGGCCAAGGGGATCTCTTTTAGTAGAAAAGAGGCTGTCAAAATGAGACAGCCTCTAAAAGCATTTTAAGTTAGCCAACAGGCTCCAACTTGGCCGTGAAGTGGCGTAGAACCTCGGGTTGCCAGACGATACGATAGCCTTTTAGGCTATCGGCATTTTCTTTAACTGAAATAAGTGTATTGGCGATATGATCGAGGTGGGACTGGGTATAAACTCTTCTGGGAATGCAAAAGCGAGCAAACTCCATCTCAGCTTCCATTTGCTTACCTGTCTCCGGATCGGGATCTAGCATATAGCTACCGATATCACAACCACGAATTCCACCTTCAAGATAGGCCTCGATTACCAGGGCTTGACCGGGATATTCATAATATGGGATATGAGGTAATACACGCTTAGCATCTACAAAGACGGCATGACCACCGGTTGGGTATTGAATAGGAACTCCGCCTTCACGTAATTTATCTCCCAGATATCTGATCTGTCCTAGTCTATATGCTAGATAGTCTTCCTCCAGTGCTTCATATAGCCCGATTGCTAATGCCTCCATGTCACGCCCTGCCAAGCCGCCATAGGTAACAAATCCTTCATATGGTACTGTTAGGGCCTGTACTTTGGTAAAAAGATCGCTATCTTCTTTGATGCCAATAATTCCACCCATATTGACAATGCCGTCTTTCTTCGCCGACATAGTAAAACTGTCCGCATAGCTAAACATCTCTCTAGTTATCTCAACAATGCTATGGTCAGCATATCCTTCCTCGCGCTCTTTTATAAACATGGCGTTTTCAGCGAAACGAGCCGCGTCAATATTTAAAACAATCCCATATTGTTTCGCGAGAGCAAAGGTCTCACGCAAATTTTGCATTGATACCGGTTGGCCACCCGCGCTGTTGTTGGTAATCGTCATCACAATTACGCCAATATTCTCCGCGCCTTTTTCAATAATGAATTTTTCTAATTTCTCAACATCCATATTCCCCTTAAAAGGGTAATTCGCTTCAGTGTCGCGAGCTTCCGCTACCACTAAATCAACAGGCTTTGCTTTACATAAACCTACATGTCCCCTGGTAGTATCAAAATGCATATTGGAAACAGAATACTGACCTGCTTTGAGTAAGCAGGGATAAAGAATTTTCTCCGCTGCCCTACCCTGATGGACAGGTTGCATATAGCGATAACCGAAAATATCTCTGATCGCGTCTCTTAATTTATAATAACTGGACGCTCCGGCATAACTCTCATCTCCTACCATAATGCCTGCCCATTGGGTATCACTCATGGCATTCGTACCACTATCTGTTAGGAGATCAATATATACCTCCTTGCTAGGCAACGCGAACATGTTGTAATTGGCATTTTTTATGGCGCTCTCTCTTTGTTCTCTGGTTGTGACACGTAAGGGTTCTACCATTTTAATTCTAAATGGCTCAGTAATATAATTTGACATAAAACTCCTTCTTAATTTGTGGTACTGAATTTATCCAATACCATTTTAATTTAGTGTATTAATAAAAAAAGCTAACCTGTGCGGGTCAGCTTTTTTGAAGAACTAATCGGATAGCTTGTGTACAAACAATCCGGAACGAAGTTTGGGCTCAAACCAAGTGGATTTAGGAGGCATCGTCATCTCGGCATCCGCTATCTCCAGTAACTCAGCCATAGTTGTAGGATACATAGCGAAGGCTACCGCCTCACCGGCGTCTACACGGTCAGCTAGTGCTTGTAAGCCCCTAATGCCACCCACAAAGTCTATTCTATTATCGGTACGGGGATCTTCAATACCCAGAATAGGCGCTAAGACATTTTGTTGTAGTATAGAAACATCCAGCCTGTCATAGGCATCTTTACCCTGATAAAGTTCCGAATTGGCAATAAGTTCATACCAGTTTTCTTCTAAATACATGCCAAAATGACCTTTTGCTCGAGGACGTAGAGGCTCCTGGTCTTCTTTTTTGCGCACTGTAAATTTAGACTCCAGGGCCCGCAAAAATTTCTCCGGTGACAGCCCATTTAGATCTTTGACGATACGGTTATAGTCCATAATAAACAAATCTTCATCCGGAAAAATCACTGCCATAAAATAATTAAATTCAGCATTTTCATCTGCTTCCGGATATTGTTCTCTACGCTTAAGTCCAACTTTAGCCGCGGACGCGCTCCTATGGTGACCGTCGGCAATATATAAGGCTTCAACTTCTTCAAATAACTGTTGTATTTTAGTTATTACTTCCTCATCAGTAATTGCCCAAGTATAGTGTGTGATATTATCCTCACTGATAAATCCCGTGTTAGGCTTATTAAATTTGATAAAGTCATTGATTAACTTACTGATATCACTATTCTGACGATAAGTCAGAAAGATCGGCTCGGTATTGGCATCAGTAATGTCAAAGTGGTTGATTCGATCCAATTCTTTGGTTTCCAGAGTCAATTCATGTTTTTTAATGTCGTTACTCAAGTACGCGTCCACAGAGACAGTAGCCACAAGGCCTGTTTGTACTCTACCGTCCATAATTTGACGGTAGATATAAAATAGCGGTTTTTCATCCTGAACAAGTACTCCTTCAAGCTCCATCTGTTTTAAGTTCTCCCTTGCTTGTTCATAAACTTGAGGATCGTAATCGCTAATCTCATCAGGAAGACTTGTCTCAGAACGCACTACTTTGAGAAAACTCTCAGGATTGCTTTTGACCATCTCTTTGGCTTCCGCACGATTCATTACATCATAGGGCAGGGAAGCGACTTTTGCCGCTTTCCCCGCTCCTGGTCTCAATGCTTTAAAGGGTCTAACTATGGCCATGAAAAATAATCTCCTTTTACTTTTGCGACCGGCTCTTTTAAACCTGAAGTTCAAAAGTTATTTATAATACTTCCTTAACTATCTCTACGATCTCATCCCCGATGCGGTCTTGCGCTTCTACGGTAGCCGCTCCTATATGTGGAGTCAAGGAAATCTTGGTACAAGATAAAACCCTTTGATTCTTGGTCGGTTCCTCGACAAAGACATCAAGGCCGGCTCCGGCAATTTTTCCCGTTTCAATAGCGTCGACTAAGGCATCTTCGTCAACCACGCCACCTCGAGAGCAATTTATGATATAGGCTCCATCTTTCATAAGAGCCATCTCCTCAGCGCCGACTTCAGGTTTCGCGCCCGCGGTGGGAATCAGAATAGTAAGAAAGTCCGCTTCACGGAGAACTTCTTCTTTGCTTTTTTGTGTCGCGCCCTCATAGTAAAAATTAGGTGTTCGACGATGGAAAACAACATTCATCCCGAGTGCCATAGCCTTATCTGCCAAGCGCTGTCCGATCCGCCCAAAGCCAATCAGACCCAAAGTTTTTCCATAAATTTCAGTGCCTTTATATTGTTTTTTCAGCCATTGTCCTTGCCTCATGGTAGAGGTTGCTTCCCCTATATTGCGACATGCGGCTAACATATGTCCCAACACAAGTTCCGCGACAGCATTAGTAGAAGCGCTGGGAGTATTACGCACGACAAGACCCTTTTCTCGGGCATAGGCCACATTAATATTGTCAACGCCAACCCCGCCTCTAATAATCAATTTCAGTTTTCCGGCGACACCGGCATCAATCTGTTCGTCACGTAGCTTAGTAGCGCTACGCACGACTACGCAATCAACCTCGGCCAGTCTCTTCAGTAGCGCTTCGTCTTCATATTTATTGGTATCAACCTCATATCCGGCTGTTTCTAAAGCAACTTTAGCAGTTGCCGCTATGCCATCATTGGCCAATATTATCTTCATCTAAATCTCCAATCCAAGAATATCATCAATTGCTCCTAATAGCTCAAGAAGGTCTTTTTCTTTGCATTCAGCCATCGTGGCAATGCGGAAAGTAATGTCTTTGAACTTGCCATAACCATTACTGATGGTAAAGCCTCTTTCAGCCAGTTTTTTGTTGAGATCGGCAAAATCAAAATTGATAGTATTGTTAATGCAAGTAACCGTATTTGATCGGCATTCCGGAGCGGCAAAAAGCGAAAAATGCTTTTCCGCCCAAGCGCGTAAAATATTCGCCAGCTTAGTGTGACGATCAAAACGATTCTCAATTCCCTCTTCGTTAATAATGCGATCCAATTGATAGTCTAGGGCAAACATATGTGAAAGCGAAGGCGTAGAGGGATACTGATGGCTCTTTTTTACCCGATCGTACAATTTGACCAGATCCAGATAAAAACCTCTGAACTCCTTCTGCTTAGCAGCTTCATAGGCGCGATCGGATATAGAGCAAAGCGACAATCCCGGTGGCAAGCCCAGACACTTTTGGGTCGAGGTAATACAAATATCAATTCCCCAAGCATCTACTTCAATCTTGGCGCCGCCCAGTGATGACACCGCGTCAACCAAGAATAAGACATCATCATATTTCTTTACAACTTCACCGATTGCTTGAACAGGATTCATGATGCCGGAGGAAGTCTCATTATGTTGAACAGTTACAACATCGTATTTACCTGTTTTTAATGCTTCCTCTACCATCTCAGGCGTAGTAGGTTGTCCGGGTTCGGAGGAAAATTTGTCAGCTTCAATATTATTAAATTTAGCAATTTCATACCAGCGGTCACCAAAGGAACCAACCGAAAAAACAGCAGCTCTTTTCCGGGTACAGCAACGAATAGCTGCTTCCATCAGACCGGTACCGGAGGAAGTAGAAAGCAGAATCGTGTTCTCTGTAAACATCAGCTTTTGCAATTTTTCGGAGATACTCTTCTGAAGAGCGGTGGCATCTTGGGAACGATGCCCAACCATGGGGGTTGCCATTTTGGCCAAGACATCCGGCGCTACCTCAACGGGACCGGGAATAAATAATTTTTTGTGCATACGTCCTCCTGGATTATTTTATTTGTCGTATCCTTGCTTTTACAAATATGAAAAGCAAAACACACGACTAAACTATTCTAACAATTAGTGATAATTCTCTCAAGACGAAGGCTTTATCTTTATGCATTTGCACAGAGTTAAGATAATTATTATTCAAATATACGATTAAATGTGCAATTTTGAGCTTTTAATCAAGTCCGCTCCAACTGACACTGCTACCACTGGGTGTACTCTTAACTTGCAATTGCGGATTGAGATTATCTTTGAGAACACTGGTATGAGAAATGATGCCAATTAGTCTTTGACCTTCTGATAATTCCATCAGGGTTTCCATTGTCAATTGTAGAAAATGCTCATCGAGATTATCAAAGCCTTCGTCAATAAAGAGGATATCCAATTCAATGCCCCCGGCATACTCCATAATAACGTCAGACAGGCCTAAGGCTAAGGAAAGTGCCGCATTAAAGGTTTCACCGCCTGATAATGTAGATACGGGACGCACTTTTCCCGTATGGTAGTCCATCACAGCCAGATCAAGGCCACTTTGTGTCCGTAAATCACTCGCGTCACCGTGTACAAGATGATATTGCCCATTACTGAGATCAAGAAATCTGCGATTGGCTCTCTTGATTATGCGTGTGAAATGCCAAGCCTGGATCCAAGCTTCAAAACTTATTTTCTCCTCACCCACTACCCGACCGTTAGCAATATCGGAGAGTTTTTGAACTCTAGCCGCGTTTAAAGCCAGTTCAGAAATCTTCTCGTTTTGTTGCTTCAAATCATCATATATCCGCTCCAGCTTATCTTGATGTCGTTCCTGTCGGCTATACTCATCCCTTACAGCGCTAAGTTCCTGAGCTGCCATTTTTACTTTTCTGGCCAAGTCCGCCAAATCCAACAGTTTCTTATCCCGGTACTCCGGTTCAATTTGGGCCAGGTCATGCTCTACCAACTCTTCCTCGCTCTTCCTGGACGCGACTTTCTCCGCCAACTGTCTCTCAACTTCTTCATCTAAGAGCGTGTCACGCCAAGAATTGTTATCAGCAAAGCCCGCGGCTTTAATCCGAGCGGCCAGTTTTTTTGAGACCTGCGATAAGTCAGCAGTATCATCCTCCAATCGCGCTGTCAATTCTTTTTCTCTGGTTTCCTGCTTGCCTTTGCTCAGATTTAGCTCAGTCAGCCTTTCATCGGTTTTCTCAATATCAGATTCAATAGCTGCAATATTATCTTTTGTCTTCTCCAGTTTTATTTTCGCCGCGTCAGAACTCTCTGCCTCAAAATCATGTCTTCTCTCCGCGGCGATATCTCTCAGGGCCTTAAGTTCACTGTCTGTATCTTGGAGCGCTTCACTTGCCTTTTGTTTCTTTTGTTCCATGTCTACCAGTTCTGACTCGGCAGTTTGTAATTTTTTCAGATTTGTCTCCAGTTGTCCAACGTGTTCTCTCGCTTGAGCAAGATGCTCTGCCGCATCTTGCGTCTGCTTCTTAGTAAAAACAGATAGTAATAGGAGTATTTGTTCCAATTTGCCTAGGACACAAGATCTGGACTCGGCCAGTTCTAATTGCGCGCCCAAATTGAGCGGACTATCTTCTGAGTGACAATTCTGAATTAGGCTTAGTTTTCTCTCTAACTCCTGAGGAAAATCTTTCCGCTCGCCACTTTTTTCAGCTAAGCTCCCCAAGCGACAGCTAATTTGTCTGAGATCTTTTTGCCATTGCTCAAGTGAGAGCTCGATGTCTTTAATTTGACTTGAACTGGATGTGGCCAATTCCTCTGCCCGCGACGAAAGTTGTTCCACTGTTTCTGATAAAGCCGCGTCTTTCCGCAACCGCGCTTTCCGGGGATGAAAAGTAGAACCACAGACAGGACACGGCTTGTTAGCTTCCAGCTCGCGCGCTATCAGCCCGGCTTGATTGGAGAGATATGAATTATAGGCTGACTGATATTTATCTCTGGCGTCTTGCAACCGCGAAATAATTTGCCGTTGCTCTCTTTGTTTGTCGGAAATATCAGCTGATCTCTTATCTAGATCTGCCCAACTAACACTTAACTTTTCTAAATCTATCATTAGTTGTGACAAATTCTTTTCATCCTGCTTTGCTTTTTGTAGCTTTTCCCTCACCTTGCTGGCTTTATTCACAGCTTCTTGTAGCTGATCTCTGACAGATTTGGCGGCGCTGACGCCTTTCTCCAAATTGATCAGTTGCTTATTTTGTTCAGTCCGCAATTGGTCTTTCTGCTCAATGTCGGCTAGTGTTTTTATTTGTTTGCTCCAGAGCTCCACTTCTCGTTCTAACTCGGTTCTAAGTAGCCGCAGCTTAGCCAGTTCGGGCTCTACCTCCTTATTTTTTCGAACGGCTTCCCGCGCAAGGTATATTTTCTCATTCAGCTTGTAAAGTTCACTCTTGATATTTAATAACGTCTGTCGAGTTTTCTTAATTTCCTGTAGCAGCCTTGCCTCTTCATTGGCAGCGGGCAAAATGTCTCGTCGTATGATCTGTGTTGACGCCAATAGTGAACTGTCTGTTTGCGCTTGCTCCCTTGTCGCTTCTAATTGTCTTTGTCGTCGCTTTAGGTCATACCAACGCTGTACTTTTCTATTAAAAATCACGGCTCTTTGTTCTTCAATTAGGAGAGATTGATGCTTTTGTTCCAAACGTGTAACCACTAATCTTTTTTGTCCTAAATTTTCTCTGACATTTTCCAGAAGCGGCTCCAAGCTCTCCAGCAACGGCGGTATTGCCGCTCTGGCCTCATCATCTGCCACAGTTCTGGTATCAGGAATCCGTAGCTGATACTCTGCCTCAAATTCTTTGAGGAGACTCATGGAGCTGATTAATGACGCTGTGTGAATTTTAAGCTCGTCTCTTAAACGCTTCGCTTCTTCATTCAAGACAAGTTGGATATTAAGATATCTTTCCGTATCAAAGATGCGGCGGAAAATATCGATCCTGTCTTTGCTGGAAGCGTTGAGTAAATTACGAAACTCTCCCTGCGCGATCATAGCGATTTGTCGGAATTGACCGACATCAATCCCCAATAATTCTTCAATGAATTTATTCACTTCGTTTTTGCGATCGATAACACGACCATCGGGTAGCTCCAGTTCCGCTTCGGCCGGTTGCTCCGTAAAGCCTTCGCCGCGAATCTTTTGCCGTCGATAGGAGGGACTACGACGAATTTTATATGCTTTATCGCGGTGTTCAAATTCCAAGCTGACAAAAGTAGGAAGTGACGGCGCGGCATAGTCAGATCGCAAGTAGCGGGTCTCCCGCCAGCTTCCGGAAGCAGTATCATAGAGGGCAAAACAGATAGCGTCAAAAATTGTAGTCTTGCCGGCTCCGGTATCTCCCGAGATTAAAAATAAGCCTGAGGGATAGCAGGAAAAATCTATTTCCTCCCTGCCGGCATAAGGTCCGAAAGCTTGCATTACTAGTCTTTTTGGCTTCATGGCCTCAACTCTCTTTTATCTTCCCGGCATTTTTTGCCACTTGATGAAGAATATCTTTTTCGTGCGCGTTGAGCTCCTTGTTTGTTCGCTGATAATAAAAGCGGGCAAACATTTCTTCCGGGGTTGTGCTTTTCAAGTCTTCCCTGTCCAGTTCTTGTTCCATGATAGGTGTCCGGTAGCTGATATTCTCTAATTTAAGCTGCATTATATTAGGAAAATATTGACGTAGGTTCGGTAAAGGATCGGCTATAATATCCTCATCCGTGAGCACGATCTTCAGATAATCCCTGGTTGAGCTGTCTTTATCGCGTGCCATCTTAGCTCCTGCTGCCATCAAGTCATGGAATTTTCCTTTAATTTCCCGGACGTCGTGGAGAGGTCTCAACGGGTGCTCCGTTGTAACCGCCTCGCCTTCGGCTGACAAATCTATTTGCAGTAGATACTTATCCGGCTTGCTTTCTGTAAATGAGTATTTAAGGGGTGAGCCGGCATAGCGAATATGTTGACTGCCCATGGCTTGCGGTTTGTGCAAATGTCCTAGCGCGACGTAAGAGAATTTGTCAAACAAGGAGATGTCCACCGATTCTATACCGCCGGCATAAACCGTTTCTGATTCCGACTGCAAGGGGAGTTGGCCTCCAACTACTACAAATTGGTGAGACAGAAGCACATAGCGCTTCTCAGGTTTATACCGCAATTGACGCAAAGCAAATTGAACGGCATCGGCGGCTGTATCTATTGGACTGTCCGTGGCATAGGGTCGTACAGTCGCCGGACGCAGGAAAGGAAGTAAGACGAAATCAACTTCACCGTGTGAGTCATTCAAGGTCACTACTTCCGGAGATCCCGCGAAAGGACCGGCGATATGTAAGCCCTGCTTCTTAAATATAGAAGAGCCGAAAGATAATCTTTCCGGCGAGTCATGATTGCCGGGAATCACCAACACATTACGTCCTGACTGAAGCAAATTATTAAAAAAATTATCCAGCAGGGTCACGGCCGAGGAGGATGGTTGCGCTTTGTCATAGACATCACCGGCGATGAGGACGACCTCCGGTTGGATCTGCTCAATTTTCTCCAGTATTTGCTCCAAAATAAAGGCCTGGTCTTCCAGCAGAGAGAAGCCGTACATCCTTATTCCTATATGAAGATCCGCTAGATGCACTATGCGCACTATTTCCTCCCGTCGTGACGGTATTGCTCTTGTTTATAGCCCGACACGATATATCGCTTCAAGATTGCGACCCGATGTATGTCACAGTTACAGAACTTGGGCTTTACCGCTCTAAATTACACTATTGCCAGATCATGACTGATACTGCTCATAATCTCACAACCGGTACTGGTAATTAATACCTCGTCCTCAACTCGTATAAATCCTTTCTCCGGGATATAGACACTGGGCTCTACTGTAAATATCATCCCCGGTTTAAAAGGAGTAGTTTCGCCGGGGGCTAAGAAAGGACATTCGTGAACATCCATGCCTATGCCATGTCCCAACTTGTGAATGAATCTGTCACCATAACCTTCGTCAGCCAGTACTTTCCTTGCCGCGGCGTCAGCTCTTTCACCACAGGAACCGGGGTACATCTCTGCCAGGCCGCGACTTTGGGCTTCAACCACCAGCTCATAAATTTTCTTATCCTCAGTAGAGGGCTCGCCGACAAAAATCGTGCGCCCAAAATCTGTGCAATATCCCCGATACATGACACCATAGTCTAAGCCTAAAATAGAGCCTTGCTTTATCTCCACGTCGGAGGGACCAAAATATACTTCCGGTCTCCCTCCACCGGTATAAATTGAAGTTGAAAATGAACTAGTGCTGGCACCGTATTCCTCCATCAGACGATCTATTTCCCACTCGATGTCACGAACAATTACACCGGGCCTGACTAAGTTCAAAATATCTTTAAAAATTTGATCAGTAATTTCGACAGCACGTCTGATTAAAGAAATCTCCTGCTCATCTTTGATCGCGCGTAAATCAAATATTATATCGTTATGATCAGATACTTCCGCTTTGATTTCTTCTTGTAGTAATAAAACCAACGCGGCGTTCACATCCTGGCTGACCCCGACCGCTTTGCCGCAAAGACCCAAACTGAAAAAATTCTTAGTTATTGTCTTTCCTGAATATCGCCATCGGGGAAAGTAATAAAGCGAGCAAAGGCCTTTTTGTTCGCCAGTTTAGCCCGGACGCCGTACAGATTCAAATGTGGCATAAACGCGATTACGTCATCCATGGTTACAAGCAAACAAGTATACTGCGAACTATGTTGTCTGTGCTTGGTGCTTTCACCGCCCAAGCGGGGAATTCCGGCCAGATATTCCCAATTGGCGTCCGCGGTTGTTACATACGCGTAAAGCCTGCGTCGATTCATTTCAGTTCTCAGGGCTTCTATTCTTCTTTCATAATTCATCAGTAGCACCTCCCCCTATTAATTACTTACTAATACTATCATTACAAACAAATTCTCGTATACTTTGACCATACGAAAGCAAACAGGTATTCTAATAAGGCTCCAAACAATATTGTGATAATTCTATTTGTCTTAAACAGGTAGGGAGGAAATTTGATGAAAAAGGTTTACACCGGAAAAACCAAAGATGTTTATGAGCTGGATAACGGTAATTATTGTCTCCAGTTTAAAGATACCGTCACGGGAAGTGATGGAGCTTTTGATCCGGGAGCCAATACAGTGGGCTTAACCATCGATGGTATCGGTCAACTGAATCTGGCTGTAAGTAAAATGTTTTTTGAATTAATTGACCAGCAGGATATACCGACTCACTATATCTCCGCCGATCTCGCGACGGGCCGCATGGAAGTTGTTCCGACCACTTTTTTTGGCCAGGGCGTTGAAGTTATCTGTCGTTATCGCGCTGTGGGTAGTTTTTATCGGCGTTATGGAAAATATGTTAACGAAGGCGATCCCTTGGAGGCCTATGTGGAAGTAACTTTGAAAGACGATGATCGCAATGATCCCTTGATCACCGCGGAAGGTCTGGAAGCTCTCAATATAATGTCCAGGGAGAGATTCGAAGAGCTGGTAGAGTTGACTCGGAAAATCACCAAAGTCGTGTCAGATAAAATCGAGAACAAAAATATGGAACTATACGACATAAAATTTGAATTTGGCTTATCTCCTAATAATGAACTGCTTCTGATTGATGAAATATCGTCAGGCAATATGCGAGTTTTCAAAGACGGAAAAAGCGTCAAACCGGAGGAATTATCTCGTCTATTGCTAGCGGACTAAAATTTATAGCCTTCGCAAAATTATTATTGGTAGATTACAGCGCCAAAACATTAACAGCTTAATTGTCTGACGGGAGAGTATGCATGCGTTTATCAAAAGGTTACTTTTTCACACTGAGAGAAGATCAACATGATGAGGAATCCGCGAGCGGAAATTTATTGGTTCGCGCCGGTATGATCAAAAAAACTTCAGCCGGTGTCTATATGATGCTACCTCTGGGTCTGCTGGCCAAGCGTAAAATAGAAAAGATCATCCGCGAGGAAATGGAAGCTATTGACTCGCTGGAAGTAACTATGCCCGCCTTGATCCCCGAAGATGTTTATATTGAGTCAGGTCGACGTGAGAGTTTTGGAAACAGCATGTTCGCGCTGAAGGACCGCTTCCAAAGACCTTTTGTCTTGGGCCCGACACATGAAGAACTCTTTGCCGCTGCCGCCCGTATGCATATTCAGTCTTATAAGGATCTCCCGCTCAGTTTATTTCAATTTCAAAGTAAATATAGAGATGAGCCTCGTCCCCGCTTTGGCTTAATCCGAGTACGTGAATTCACGATGAAGGACGCTTATACTTTTGATCTTGATCGGACAGGTTTAGACGCCTCATATGCCCGAATGTACCAAGCCTACAAAAACATCTTTGATCGTCTCCAGCTTGATTATGTTGTGGTTACCGCTGATACCGGGGTGATGGGTGGGCTGCTGTCGGAAGAATTTCAGGCTTTATCCCCTATCGGAGAAGATATACTCGTAATTGACGATGAAAATGAATATGCTACTAATATTGAAGTAACCCCCTGCATCCTAGTCGGTGAGCCTTCTAACGAGGAGAAAAAAGCTTATTCGAAAATTCATACTCCCGGCGCTCGTACAATCGAGGAAGTAACTAAATTCCTTAAGCAATCCGCCAAAGAATTTGTCAAAACTATGATTTATGATGTTGATGGCAAGCTCTACGCTGTCTGTATTCGAGGAGACAGGGATGTAAATGAGACTAAATTAAGAAATCTGGTAGGAGGCTATGAAAGCTCTCTGGCAACATCAGAGGATATTGAAAAAGCTACCGGAGCTCCTGTAGGTTTTGCCGGCCCGATCGGAATCAAGATTCCCTTGTTAGTGGACCAGGAACTCAGCTTGATGAGAAACTTTGTAACCGGAGCTAATGAAGTCGATCAACATTTTATTAATGTCAATCTAGATGATTTCCCGCAGTACAAAATGGCGGATCTACGCATGATCGCCCCGGGTGATGTCTCGATCAAAGGTGGGGTCGTACGCTTCGCGCGTGGTATAGAGGTTGGCAACACTTTCAAACTGGGAACTAAATACGCTGAAGCGATGGATGTATATTACACGGACAAAGACAATAACAAGCAACCCGTCTTCATGGGTAGTTACGGAATAGGTCCGGCACGATGTATGGCGGCTATTGTAGAACAGAATCATACGGATAAGGCCATTCTCTGGCCCAAAGAAATCGCCCCTGTTGAAGTCGCCATAGTAGTAGTCAATATCAAAGAACAAGAGCAAATGAATGTAGGCAACAAACTGTATGAGGAGCTACATAAACTAGGTTATGACGTAATACTTGATGATAGGGATGAGCGAGCGGGTGTTAAATTCAATGATATGGAATTAATCGGCGCCTACACAAGGATTACTTTAGGTCGAGGTCTCAAGGACGGTCAGGTGGGCTTCAAAACCTTGGAAGATACTGAGGAAATATCTCTGCCCGTAGAGAAAGTCATAGATAAAATCAAAGAAATTTTTGGCGAACGCGGTAATTATCAGAGATCACTTTATAGCTAAGATCGGAGGTAGGCATGGAGGACACTGTTCTAGTCTTCACCGGAGCATATATAGATGTAGAATTGGCAAAGGGCCTGCTTGAGAACAATAACATTCCCTTTCTGTTGAAAAGTCAACATGGTTCAGGCTTTGTGATTAGGGCCGGTTATGTTTTGGAAAAGTATTACTTATATGTGCACCGAAAAGATAAAGATAAAGCGGAAGAAATATTAGCCGTTCTTAAATAATTTGCGGAATGCTTAAAGCCAACCGACAACCACAAATTAAATATATTACTATCTTTAACGCATTTTTAGATGTATAATTAACAAATGCGACCTATAATTAACCATAAATATACAACGGTAGACCGTAGCCGAGGCTCGGACCGCCAGATATTTGTGGGCTAAACTGAAACTATCAGCCACCACTACAATTCTGGCTGATAAAAAATAAAAGGAGAAAAAATATGAAAAGAGTACTAATTCTATTACTCGTAGCAGTCATGGTCATAGGTTTAGTCGCTTGCGGCCCACCGCAAGAAAAAACGGACGAAACAGATGCTCCCGCAGCTGATACCCCGGACGACGCTGAAAAAGAGCCTGACCAGACAACTGAAGAAGAACCCGCGGACGTTGAAGAGGAACCGCCAGCGGAAGGTAAAAAAGTTTTCCGTTACGCCCTAAATGCCGATCCTGAATCTTTCGATCCCTGTCTGGTGCACGGTATTCCCTCAGCCACTATTTGCTACCACATCTACGGAAGTCTCTACCTCGATGATGTAGGCGATATTCGCCCCGCCTTGGCAGAGAGTCATGAGTTGGCAGATGACCAGGTCACTTATACTTTCAAGTTGCGTGACGATATTCTCTGGAATGATGGCGAGCCAATTACCGCTCAGGACTTTGAATATGGCATCAAGCGCTTCGTTGATCCGGAAACCGCTTCTCCGATGGGTTACTTTGCCAATATTATTAAGAACGGGGCAAAGGTAAACCAGGGTGAGCTACCCTTGGAAGAACTGGGAGTAAAAGCTCTTGACGAAAAAACTCTGGAGATTGTGTTGGAAAGACCGGCCGGATATTTCCTGGGCATGCTGAGCAAGTCATTTTTTGCTCCACAGAGACAAGACGTTGTAGAAGAATTCGGAAAAGATTATTGCGCTACTCCTGACAAACAAGTCTATAGTGGTGCCTTTGTGGTAACTTCTTTTGGTGAAGGCAAGATGACCTTGACCAAGAATCCCAATTACTTTGAGGCTGACAAAATTAATTTGGATGAGGTAGAAATCCTGACTGTCGCCGAATCTAATACTCAGCTCTCTATGTTTGAAAATGGTGAGCTGGACATGGTTGTACTCAACACGGACATGGCACCTCAGTATGAAGGACAGAGTTTATCATATTTTGATGGCGCTAATGACTTTGGCGGTCCCAACCTGAGAAACAAATATCTTGCTAATAAAGATTTACGTCTGGCGCTTAACTATGCTATCAATCGTGAAGAATATATCATGTTGGCCCACAACGGTCTCTACACTCCCAACCTGCGCTATGTACTGCCCCAGGTCAGTGGTGTTGAGAAATCATACGGTGAGGAATATCCTTTAGAGGGCTTCCCTCTCAAGGGTGACGTCGACAAAGCTAAAGAGCATCTTGACAAAGCATTGGCGGAATTAGGCATTACCGACCCAGCTGAGATCGAGTTGAAAATGGTCACTACCGATGCCGAAACCGCTAAAAAAGAAGCCGAGATTCTGCAAAGTCAATGGAAAACCAATCTTGGCATCACAGTCAATATCAACCTCGTTCCTTACGCGACCAAGAATTCCATGCTGGAACCGGGTCGCGACGACTTCGACATTATAATGAGTGGCTGGGTACCTGATTATTCAGATCCCTACGCGTACTTGGAGCTGTTCGAAAGTGATAACGCGTATAACTATGTCAACTACAACAGTGAAGAGTTTGATAAGTACATGGAAGCTTCTAAAAACACCACCGGTAAAGAGCGTATGGACAATCTCTTTAACGCGGAGAAAACCTTGCTTGCCGACGGAGCAGTGATTCCTCAGCAACTGAGACAGATACATTATCTTGTCGCTGACGGCGTTACCGGACTGGAAGGCTATTTTGTAGGCTTTAATTTCAGCTATCTCTATCTCGATAAAAATGCGGAATAAGCTGATGACAGCCTATAGTTAACGCCATACATAGACTCCCGGTGGGATTTTCTCTCACCGGGGGTCTCTCCTGTGTATGAAGTAAGGTGGAGGTGTAGTCAAGTGGGAAAATATGTTGTAAAACGCGTAGGAATCTCACTGTTAACCGTTTTAGTATTAGTAACAGTAGTTTTTATTCTTGTCAGATTGATGCCCGGAGATCCCTTCAGCGATCCGAAAATGACTCCTTCAGTACGTGAGAATCTAAACGCGTACTATGGTCTAGATAAACCTCCGTTACAACAGTACACTACTTATCTGGGTAATCTGTTACGGGGCAATTTTGGATATTCTATGAAATACCCTAATCAGACCGTTAATAATCTTTTGCGCCAATCCTTTCCATATTCTCTTGATTTAGGAATTAGAGCTTTGGTCATGTCTTTGTCTTTCGGTCTGGTTTTCGGAATTATTTCCGCGCTCAACAGGGGCAATAAAATAGATCTGGTTTTTGTTATCGTAGCGGTAATTGGCACTAGTGTACCGGATTTTATTGTGGGAGCTATTTTGCAGCACTTCTTCGCGGTTAAATGGGGCTTATTACCTATCGCGCAATACAAGACTTTCGCCCATACAATTTTGCCGGCCATAGGACTTGGTTTCTATACTATGGCATCAGTATCAAGGATTATGCGAGCAAGTATGCTTGAGGTAGTACAACAAGATTATATTAAGACAGCGCGCTCTAAGGGTATCTCAAACTTGCGTATTACTTGGAAACACCAGATTCGTAATGCGATCATGCCTGTGGTTACGGTATTAGGACCTACAGTTGCCGCTGTATTAACGGGTACTTTCGTTATTGAGTCAATATTTGCCATACCCGGCATGGGCAAATATTATGTGGAAAGTGTTCAAAACCTTGACTATTCCATGATTCTAGGACAAACGGTCTTCTATGGAATATTCCTGGTACTGGCAAATATGGTGGTAGATATCGCCTACGGCTTTATCGATCCCCGCGTTAGAGTCGCCAAGTAAACGGAGGTAAAAGTCGTGGAAGTTAAGATGACGAAAGCAAATAAAGAGACAATCACTCCTGATCTTTTCCGAACCGTTGGCAAAAGCACAGAGAAAATGGAAATTATTTCTCGGCCCAGTCTGACTTTCTGGCAGGAATCCTGGCTGAGAATTCGTAAAGATAAAGCAGCTTTTATTGGACTTATTATCTTAACCTTGTATGTGATCCTGGCAATTTTTGCCCCGATGCTAAGTCAATATGAATTTGACCAGCAAGACGCTTACGCGATGAAACAGACTTTTTCAGCGGAGCATTGGTTTGGTACTGATTCTTTAGGGCGAGATCTTTGGGTAAGAATATGGGTCGGCGCGCGGGTATCCTTGTCTATCGGCTTCATGGCCGCTTTTATCAATTCAGTTATCGGAACAATTATCGGTGGTTTTAGCGGTTATTATGGTGGCAAACTGGATATGATATTGATGCGTATCATTGATATTATCTATGGCATACCGGCTTTAATTGTTAATATTCTTGTCATGGTCGTTCTCGGTCCGGGTATTAAGAGCCTGATAGTCGCTATGGTTATTACAGGCTGGGCCGGATCATGTCGCTTTACCAGAGGGGAAGTTTATCGCTTAAAGGAACAGGAATTTGTTCTGGCCGCTCGTGTGTTAGGTGAGTCTACTTTCATGATTATCGTTCGTGAGATCATACCTAATCTGATGGGATTAATTATTACGAATTTAGCGATGGCCATCCCGGCAGCAATTTTTAGAGAAGCGTTTTTAAGTTATATTGGACTAGGTATCGCGCCTCCCAATGCCAGTTGGGGTGTATTGGCAAAGGAAGGTACTGCTATGATCAGACTCCATCCTCATATGTTGTTTATCCCGGCCTTTTTCATTTGTACTACCGTATTAGCGTTTAATTTATTAGGCAACGGCTTGCGAGACGCGTTTGACCCCCGTATGCGCGGTACAGATGACTAATTGTGACAAAACATTGCTGAGATAAGGGTTAAAGCAGGAGATAAATATGACTAAAGCTATATTAGAAATTAAGAATCTGGAATTCTCGTTCAGAACTTATGGTGGAGTTGTCAAAGCGGTACGTGATGTCAGCTTTGAGGTCAGGGAGGGTGAGATACTTGGAATTGTTGGCGAATCAGGCTGCGGTAAGAGCGTAACCGTCCAGTGTATTTTGCGCCTGAATCCCGAACCGCCCGGTTTTTTCGAGAACGGTAGCATAATGTATAAGGGCGAAGACATTATTAAGAAATCTAATCGGGAGATGAGGAAGATAAGAGGTGTAGAAATCGGCTTTATCTTCCAGGATCCGATGACTTCACTCAATCCAACCATGCGAATTGGTAAACAAATTGAAGAGATTTTTGTCGGTCGCTCAAAAGTTTCACGTTCCGAAGCCAAACAGAAAGCTCTGGATATTTTGGAGCTGGTCGGAATTAATGAACCTGAAAGACGTTATCGGCAATATCCACATGAATTGTCCGGCGGAATGAAGCAAAGAGTTATGATCGCAATAGCGCTGGTCGGTCAACCCGGGATTATTATCGCGGATGAACCTACAACTTCTCTAGACGTTACCATTGAGGCGCAGATTCTTGAAATTCTCAAAGACCTCCAGGAAAGGTTTAACACTTCCATTATTCTAATTACCCACGATCTTGGTGTCATCGCTAAGATGTGTGATCGAGTGCTGGTTATGTACGGTGGTAAGATTATTGAGGAAGGTCCTGTGAATAATATTTTTTATGAGGCGGCTCATCCTTACACATCCGGATTAATCCAATCTATAGCCACTTTAGATACAACCAAAGACCAAAAGCTTGTACCTATAGATGGGACCCCTCCTGATCTGTTTTCGCCCCCGGTTGGCTGTCCTTTCGCTGCTCGCTGTGAGTACGCGATGGAAATCTGTTATCAGTCTATGCCTGACCACACACAAGTCAAGGATGAACATTACAGTTCCTGCTGGTTGTTACATGAATACGCTCCGGATGTTCAATTACCCGCGGTAGAAAGAACCGAAGTCTTCGGAGAAGAAGAAAAAAATATTGATGCTGTTGACGCAATGGAGGGAAAAAATGAGCGATAATAAGAAAAGCGAAGTCTTGGTGGAAGTAGAAGACCTATCGCAGTATTTCCGCATTGCCAGAGGCAAAGTATTGAAGGCAGTAGACCATGTCAACTTTAAGATTCACAGAGGTGAGACGGTCGGTCTAGTTGGTGAGTCCGGCTGTGGTAAAACAACTGTAGGACGTTCCATACTAAAACTTTATACTCCTGATACAGGAAAAGTCTTTTACGGCGGACAAGATGTTTTTACCTTTACGCCTGAAGAAGATATGGCTTATCGTAAGAACGCGCAAATGATTTTCCAAAACCCCCATTCCTCTCTCAATCCACGTATGACCGTAAAGGATATTGTGGGCGTAGGTATGCGTATCCACAAATTGGCAAAAACGAATAAAATCGATCAAAGAGTCGAGAAACTGTTGCGACTGGTCGGACTGAGCAAAGACCACATGTCCCGTTTCCCCCACGAATTCTCAGGAGGACAAAAGCAACGCATTGGTATTGCGCGAGCCTTATCAGTAGAGCCGGAATTTATTGTTTGTGATGAACCGATATCCGCTTTGGACGTATCTATTCAAGCGCAGGTTCTAAATATGTTAAAGCAGTCTCAAGACGAACTGGGTCTAACATATTTGTTTATCGCTCATGATCTAAGCGTGGTTAAATATATATCTGATCGCATTATCGTCATGTATTTAGGAACTGTTGTTGAGGAAACGGAGTCTGAAGAATTATACAGAAATCCTCTCCATCCTTATACAAAAGTTTTGTTGTCATCAATACCTGTAGCTGATCCCGAGCAAGTCCGTAGAAAAAAGCGTTTAGTCGTGTCCGGAGAAGTAGCTAGCCCTATCAATCCACCGAATAGCTGTCGCTTTGCTTCTCGATGTCCACATGTGCAGAAACAATGCCACGAAAGCATACCACCGTTGAAGGAAGTTAGTCCCGGCCATAAAGTAGCTTGTATCCTATACTGAAATCATATTAGTTTTAATAAATAGTGACCAGGCTCCCTACTCACAGCATGTAGGGGGCCTTTTAAAAATTTTATTTTATGTGATATTTGTTTCGTCAATAAGATGGATATTTGATTATTGTTATTGTATGGCAGGTAAACCGCGATGTTAAAAACCTATATCAAACCATATAGAATTAGAGTCGCCTGGAATGCCTTGATCAAAATGGTAGGTACATTGATGGAGGTAGTACTACCCACGATATTGGCCTATATAGTCAATACAGTCGTACCGGCCAGGAATCAGACCAGAATTATATTGTGGGGCATCATAATGATATTTTGTGCCTTCGGCGCTTGGCTACTGAACATTACGGCCAATCGCATGGCATCAAAAACAGCCTCTCTCGCTATCAAGAATATTCGGCGAGATTTGTTTAATCGTTCCTTGACATTATCAGCCAGACAAATTGATGAGCTGGGAGTTTCTTCACTGGAATCAAGGCTTACATCTGACACTTATATCGTGCACCGTCTACTCAGCGTAACTTTGCGTATGGGAATTCGTTCCGTTATGCTTTTCTTAGGCGGTGTTTTCTTTTGTCTGTTATTAAGTCCGCGACTCTCCTTAGTTTTGTTAGCCTTAATTTTACCGCTGGTTTTAGTTGTACGCGTTATATTCCGCAAAGCTTTTCCCCTCTTTCGTCAAGTACAACAGATGATTGATGAGATGGTCCAAGTGATTAGAGAGAATATACGCGGTATTAAGGTCTCAAAAGCTCTTGACACTACTGAATTTGAGCAAGAACGTTTCGCTCAAGCTAATGATGAAGTCAAGAACGCTGAGGTAAAAGCCATTGATCAAATTGCCAAAATGCCGCCTCTTGTCAATTTCATATTGTTCACAGGAGTTGCTTTGGTTCTAATTTATGGAGCGAGGTTGGTCAATATCAATCAGATCCAAACCGGAACAGTAATGGCTTTTCTATCCTATTTTATTCAGATTACTAATTCTCTTATGGGCATGAACAGAATGATCAATATCTACAATCGAGCCGCCGCCTCCGAAAAAAGGATTTCAGAGGTGTTGAGCTTGCCAATTGATGATAATCAGATTATTAGCGACTATCAGAAGCAGCAATTGCCCGCGAGAAATTACAAGGTGCCGGAAATCGAGTTTCGTAATGTCAGTTTTAGCTATTTAGGTAAAAAGAAAAATCTAAATAACATCAGCTTCAAATTGTATCCAGGAAAAACACTGGGGATCATGGGAGCCACCGGTTCCGGTAAAAGCACTTTAATTAGACTGAGTCTACGCCAATATGATGTTGATGAAGGAAAAATCCTTATCCGCGGCGTAGATGTCAGAAAGCTTTCCGCCAGTGACCTGCTCGGACTCTTCGGCACTGTTTTTCAAAGCGATTTTCTCTTTGGCGGCACTATACGCGAAAATATCGCTTTCGGACGTGAGTTAACGGAAGAGCAGATAAACAAGGCAAGTAAACATGCTCAAGCTGCTGACTTTATCGAAGAAAAAGAAGGTCTTGATTTCCAATTAGCCTCTAAAGGGGTAAATTTGTCCGGCGGACAAAAACAAAGACTTCTTTTGAGCCGAGCCTTCGCTTCCGAGCCTGACATACTAATTTTAGATGATGCTTCCAGTTCTCTGGACTTTAAAACCGATCAACGACTTCGCCAAGCCATTAGGGTTAATTTCCCCCTAACTACGCAGATAATCATTGCCCAGCGAGTAAGCTCAATCAGACATGCCGAGCAAATATTGCTGCTAGACAAAGGACAAATTATGGCCTTAGGAACACATGAAGAACTATTGGCAGAATGTCCCGAATACAAGGAAATAGCTGAAACGCAAATGGGGACAACTAGTAATATTGCTTAATGTGAACAGAAAATGATTACGGAAGAAAAATTGTTAAAACCAAAAAACTATCGTAAGACTATGGCCGGACTTATCCGTTATCTACGCCCTGAATGGCCCATGTTACTTGTGGGATTGATCATAGGCCTCACTGCTAACATTTTAGTTCTTATGGGACCACGCCTAAGTGGCGAGGCCATTGATGCTATGGGAATTGTCCCGGGACAAGTAAATTTCTCTGTCGCCGTCGCTAAAGCTCTACTCATGTTGGCCTGTTATGCCGGCTCCGCATTATTGAATTATATCCTAGTCCGCCTGATAGCTAGAGTTTCACAGAAAGTAATTCGCGAAATGCGCCAAGACACTTTCAACAAAATCGTGGAATTGCCACTGTCATATGTTGACACACATCAGGCCGGCGATCTGGTCTCACGCATCTCCTATGATCTGGATGTTGTAAATCAATCATTGTCACATGATATGGTTCAAATTGTCGCCAGTCTAATTGCTGTTACTGGCTCAATGATCATGATGTTAAGTATCTCTGTAAACCTAGCTTTAATATTTTTACTTATTTTGCCTGCCACTGTCATATTTACTATTTATCGCATTAAGAAGACCAGGCCCCTATTCAGGGTCAGGTCAAAAAAGTTGGGCGAGATGAATGGTTATGTCGAGGAAATACTCAATGGGCAAAAAACAATCAGCGCTTATGACCAGGAAGCCTATTTCGCTAAAAAATTTAGCGAAATAAATGAAGATAGTATCGACGCGTATTATAAGGCTGATTACCAGGCTTCTACAAATGGTCCCTCAATTACCCTCATCAGTAATCTGTCTCTAGCTTTGGTCTCTATGTTTGGCGCCTTGCTGTTTTTAAGGGGAACTGTTAGTTTGGGTAATCTAACATCGTTTGTGCTTTATTCGCGCAGATTCTCCGGACCGATTAATGAAATCGCCGCTATTTTAGCTGAATTGCAATCCGCATTATCCGCTGCGGAACGTGTATTTAACTTGCTTGAGCAACCTTCCGAGCCTGAAGATAAGGCAGACGCGTATGAGCTTAAAGAGGCTAAAGGCGAAGTCGTTTTTGAGAATGTCTCATTCTCCTACACTCCGGGAGAACCGGTGCTAAAAGATTTAAATCTACGTACCAAGCCCGGCTGTCTGACAGCAATTGTTGGACCAACAGGAGCCGGTAAAACGACAATAATTAACTTATTAATGCGCTTTTATGACCCGGAGCAAGGGCGTATTCTAATTGACGGTCAGCCAATTTTAGATCTAACTAGAAAAAGTCTTCGCCGATCTTTTGCCATGGTCTTACAAGACACCTGGTTATTTAAAGGAACTATCCGGGATAATATCGCTTACGGCAAGCCGGGGGCCAGTATGGAAGAAATTAAATCCGCGGCCAAAGCCGCGTATATTGATGATTTTATTGAAGCCCAACCTCATGGCTATGACAGTATTATCAGTGACGGCGCGGAAAATATCTCTCAAGGACAAAAGCAACTACTGACGATCGCGCGCGCCATGTTGTTAGATACGCCAATGTTGATACTGGATGAAGCTACTTCCAATGTAGATAGCAGGACTGAGCTATTTATACAGGATGCCATCAATAAACTAATTGTCGGTAGAACATCTTTTGTAATCGCGCACAGACTATCAACCATTCAAAATGCGGATAATATTCTTCTCATCGCCAACGGTAAGATTGAGGAACAGGGCACACATGAAGATTTATTAGCCCAAAACGGCGCTTATGCTGATTTATACAAGGCGCAGTTTGCCTAAATTATTTTAGATTTGATCTTTAATCTTGCAAATAGGCTTCAAAAATATTTTCAAAATAACGATCGGGATTAGATTCGACACCGGCAAGATATTTCCCGTCTGTCTGATAACCGGAGTAAGAAACCTGGCTATTTACCTTAATACCTTTAATATCAAATTCATAGTCATTCTGAACATCAACCAATTTGCTGGCAAGATCTGACAGGTCTTGCATTCTAATGTCCCGCCTTGACGCGATAAAGGCTGTAGCCACCAAGGCTTTATGCTCAATTCCACCACTGATACGTCCCACTTCCGTCATGCGAATATTTAATTTAACGCCTACAACTTTACCATTTTCGACAATCATCTGATGTTGAGGTACAGGATTGTCTTTATCTACAAGCAAAGAACCATCTTTTTCATGCCAAAAACCATTTTCATCTAACCAGTATCCCGATTTGTTGCCTGATCTTGTCAGCATTTCGTTTACATTCTCTACATATTGTAAGGGCGTAATGTCTCCCCTGTGTAACGGATATTGCGCTGCTTGATAAATAGGTGGTAAACCAAAAAAGATCAACACGACAATAGCCAGACCGGCAACAATTCCCCGCCAAAGCTTAGTACTTTCAATCGTATAGGAATGCTTCTGTTCCCACAACAAAGCCTTGCCCGCTAAACAATTGCGTCTGGCCCAAGCCATGTTTAAAAGATTTATAACCAAAATATTAAAACCCATCCCATCAGCGAAGACCTGAAAAGTACGTTTGAAAGCATCTTTTAAACTAAGTTTATTGCCTTCATCCGTACGTATACGCAGTCCCATCACAGTTTTACCGGGAGTAGTACCAAGGAAAGATAGTAGTAAGGGCTCTAAAATTAGCATTATTGCCATAACCGCCATAGTATCGGCATACATAAGAAGCAGTCCGCGCACAATTTTCCCTCTGATCAAAATCAAAGAAATATAATTCCAGATTACATAATAGATAGACCAATCCAGAAATCTGGCGAGAAAACGTCTGCCGGGATAAGGAACCGGAGATTTTGTCCTTGTCCAAACAAAATTTTTGAAGACTATACGTTGCAGCCAATTTAGATTGTCCGGAGGAGGCAATGAACTTTCAGTAAGTTGAGAAGCTTCTTCCTTGACATTCTCGACAGAGTTTTCCGTCTGTTCTATCGCTTCTTCTAAGCCAGTTGTCTCAGCATTGACCTTATTTTCTTCCATATTTACCTCCCGCGGACCCTTGCTCCCAGTAAGAGAATAATTATTATGAGCTTATCATAAAGCAGTGGAGAACGTATTTAATTTTCTCCGCAGGACTGATTATACAACCTTGATTTCTCAGCTTCACTTAGGTCCGTCGCCAGGTCCTAGGTGATAATAGTACTAGTATAGGAATGATTTCCAGACGCCCCATGATCATGCCCATGCTCAAAGCGATTTTAGACAGGACAGACAAGCTTTCGTAACTTCCCGCCGGACCGACAACATCTAAACCGGGACCGATATTGTTAAGGGTAGCGGCTACCGAAGAAAAGGCCGACACAAAATTAGGGGCATGGATCGATGTGATCACAAGCAGTATCACAAAAGAAAGCAAGTAGATACTGAGATAATTGTTAACCTGAGTTTTCAGTGTGAGATCCAGAGCTTTGCCCTCAAAAGTCAAAGGTACTCTGCGATTAGGATTCAGGCTGGTTCTCAATTCCGCCAGAGAAGATTTGATATAAATTGTCACTCGACTCACCTTAAGACCCCCCGCGGTTGATCCGGCCATACCGCCTATAAACATCAAACAAAGTAGGATGATATGCGAAAATAAGGGCCATCTATCATAATCAGTCACGGTATATCCAGTGGTCGTTATAATAGAAACTACAGTGAAGAATACCTCTCGTAACTGAATGAGAAAATTTTCATATAAATGCCGAGTATTGATAATTATCATAATCAGCGCGGAAAAAACAAAACCCAGATACCAGCGCAATTCTTCACTGGTAAAAACTTCTTTAAACTTTTTGCCCAAGAGCGCGTAATAGAGATTAAAATTTACACCGAAGGCTAACATGCCAAAAGCCAGCATGTAATAGACATAAGAACTGTTATAGAAAGCTATGGAATTAGACTTAATACCAAAGCCTCCTGTTCCCGCCGCGCCAAAGGCATGCACCATAGAGTCAAAAATTGACAGTCCACCACCGATAAGAAGTATTATCAAGAATAAAGTCATTCCCAAATAGATCGCATAGAGTAACCGAGCCGTGCTCCTTACTTTAGCATGCAGTTTGCCGAATATAGGACCGGGAACTTCCGCTTTCATAATATAAACATTGTCAGACTCTATCCTAGGCATGACAGCCAGCATAAAAACCAGTACCCCCATGCCACCGATTAAATGAGTAAAGGAACGCCAGAACAACTGCGAATGTGACAACAGCTCCGGCTGGGATAAGATACTGGCTCCAGTTGTTGTAAAGCCGCTGACAGCCTCAAAGAAAGCATCCAGGAAAGAAGGGATGGAGCCACTGATCACAAAAGGTAGAGCCCCCACCGCTGAAATTAGCAGCCAGGATAAACCCACTACCACAAACCCTTCTCTCATAAAAAAATCAGGTGTAGATGGCTTTTTGGCAGAGAGAGAAACTCCAACCACCACGCACAAAAACACCGGCAGTAAAAAAGGGTACAATCCCTGCCAGCCTTCACCATAAATTATCGCTATGGCGGCGGATGGTAACATTAAAAGACCGTTGATGAGAATAATTCTGCCCAGCGCGAAGCGCACCATCTTATAATTCACAGTCTAAATTTCCTCCAGAATATCTCTAACATCCTGAAAATTCGGTTCAGTAGTAACAACAATCGTACTATCTTCAGCCTGTAAACAATCATTGCCGTCCGGAAAAATTATTTCCCCTTGCCGTAAGATGCACAAGATTAAAAGTCCTGATTTGATTGGTAAATCTTTCAGCTTGCGCTCACATACCGGGCTTCCACTTGCCACATGGAATTGTATAATTTCGACTTTCCCCTCTGATATACGGTAGAAATCCTCAATACTGGAACCGGAAGAATTCTGTAACGAACGCACAAGACGGATAATATGGTCGGCAATTAATTTGTTAGGGGTAATTATCGCCTGTAAGCCGACATTGTCCAGCACTTTAAGCAAATTGGTACGATTAACTTTTGTTACGGTGTTCTTAACCCCCTGACTGGACGCGTATAATGAGATGAGTAGATTCTCCTCATCTATGCCGGTCAGGGCAATGACATAATCATAATTTTGTATTCTCTCTTCACGCAGGGTATTCTGATCAGTTCCATCAGCACAAACGACTTCCACATGAGGATATTTTACCGCCAAACGGTTGGCGATTTCCTCATCGTGCTCAATAACTTTGAGCTTCAACTTTTGCTTTTTAAGCATTTTCAGCAGATATCTCGTAATTCTGCTACCGCCTATAATCAGCGCTGACTTAGGTTTATGTAATACGCCTCTGATTGACTGCAGGAAACGCAATATTTCTCCGGGCTCTCCAGTAACAAACAGTTTATCGTCTCTTTCAATAATATAGTCACCATCGGGAATAAATATCTCCTCACCGCGTTCAACTACTCCTACCAGGACATTGCCATGCTTTCTTCCTATCTCTCTGAGACTTTTTCCAAGCAGAGGAGATTTTTCTTCCAGTTTCGCTTCTACAATAAAAATCTTGCCATCGCCAAAGTTTTCCACACTTAAAGCTGATGGAAAAACAAACATATTCTTGATCTCCTTAGCAGCTTCAAGATCCGGATTTATCAACATATCAATGCCTAGAGACTCACGGAGAAAGTCTAATTGTTTAAAGTATTCAGGACTTCTAACCCGCGCTATAGCATATTTAGCCCCTATCGTTTTGGCAGTTATGGCTGCCATAATATTAGTTTCATCATCGGGAGTCACCGCTATGAAAACATCACATTCATTTACTCCGGCTTCCATCTGTACATCAAGGAAAGACCCTCCTCCCGCTATGCCGGTAACATCAACAGACATGATAAGCTGTCTTAGTCTTTGCTCATTTTTGTCGATAGTTATTACATCCTGTTGTTCACGACTAAGATCACGGCTTAATACTTCACCTACTTTTCCCAGTCCGCAGACTACTATCTTCATAGAGGTCTCCTTTGATTATTCTGATCAATCCATATGTCAAGGCATAATACCACTTAATAATAAAAACTCGGATCCGCCAGGATCTCCTCAAATTTTTTTACTACTTTATCGATATCTTGTTTTTCAATATCTTTATGAGTAACCCAACGCCACTCAATCCCATCTTCTCTTTCATTGATAAGAATACCATCAAGAGCGAAAGCTTCCGGCAATCTGCTTAGTAATTTCTCGTCAGCATCAACGGTAAAAAATACCATATTAATATCCAAACGATCTTCTTTGACTGTAACTTGATCCAGTTGAGACAATCGCGAGGCCAAATATTTCGCGTTCTCATGGTCATCACGCAATCGCTTGGTCATATCCCGGAGCGCGATCAAACCCGGCGCCGCGAGAAAGCCTGTCTGCCTCATGCCGCCACCGAGCAGTTTTCTCCATTTACGGGCACTGGCAACGATTTTGGCGGAACCGGCAAAAATACTGCCTACAGGCGCGCATAAGCCTTTAGATAAGCAGACGTTTACTGTGTCGGTATATCGCGTTATGTCTCGGACATCAACAGCCAAATATTCGGCGGCATTAAAGAGTCTAGCCCCATCAAGATGCACCGGTAATTTATATTTCCCTGCCAAATCATAGACTTCCTTCATCACTTCCAAAGGCACTACACTGCCATTGGACAGCGCATTTTCCATGCAGATTAAGCCCGTATCGGGCTGATGAATATCGTTTGGTCTAATCGCTGCTTCTATCTTCGCCGGTTCCGGGATATCACCCTGGAAGTGTAGGGTTTTCATGCTGACTCCCGCTAAAACAGCGGCGCCACCAACTTCATGGACAAAAATATGGGCCTCTGAGCCAAGGATTATTTCTTGCCCTCGCTGGGTATGGACCAGCACGCCCACCTGATTACCCATAGTGCCACTGGGCACGAAAAGAGCAGCTTCTTTACCCAGTACGGTAGCCGCGTACCGCTCCAGCTCATTAGTTGTAGTATCATCCTGATAGACATCATCTCCAACTTCCGCTCTGAGCATTGCTTCTCTCATCTCAATGGTCGGGTGAGTAACAGTATCACTTCTTAAGTCAATATATCCTAGTTCATTCATCAAATAATCCTCCCTGTGGATTAATTATTGGGACTTAGCGATCACTATCGCCGAATACATTGTAATTCACAACCTAGTTTATAGATTAACCCTTTTAATCTGATAACTCCAGACCACAATCTCAACTCAAAAAACATCTGACTCTCGTCTCAAGGCGTAAAAATGTCCTTTATCTACCTAGTACACTAGAACTGTACTTTTTTTGACTCATGTTTACTCACGCAATTTCCAAATTTTCCCTACTATAAGTTTCCTCAATCTCTTAAGCTCCTTGATATCATGCCATTCCTTGACATAAATACTACTTACTAAGGGTAAACGCGTTCGTAAAAAATTGTCCGGCAAAAATTAGCTAGTTTACATAAAAACAAATACTGTATACTTTAACCTGATCAAAATAAAAAATTGTAGTCTATAATAATATATTGATTATGTAAATGGACGGAGTGTGTTTATGAGACGTACTGATTATTGTGGGCTTATGACCGAGGCTGACATTGGTAAGGAAGCTGTCGCCTGTGGTTGGGTAGCCAATAAAAGAGATATGGGAGGAGTTATTTTTATCGACCTGGTTGATCACACCGGTGTCTTGCAGATTGTTTTTAATCCACAAAACACTGACCAAACTTCTTTCCAACTGGCTGAGACGGTGCGCAATCAGTCAGTAATCTCTGTTTCGGGAAGAATGCATCTGCGCGCGGAGGAAACTATTAATCCCAAAATAAAAACGGGGACTATAGAGCTACAGGTTAATACAGCGAAGTTGCTTTCCGCCGCCGGATCTCTCCCCTTTAATCCTGTTGAAGATCAGGCTATCCGCGAGGATTTACGTCTTAAATATCGTTTTCTTGATCTGAGGAGTAAGCGGCTACAGAGAAATCTGCGTTTCCGACATCGGCTAGCGAAATCAATTCGCGATTTCATGGATGAGGAAGGCTTCATTGAAGTTGAAACACCGATGTTGACGAAGAGTACTCCGGAGGGGGCGCGAGATTATCTGGTACCCAGCCGAGTTCATCCCGGTAGTTTCTACGCCTTACCTCAGTCACCCCAAATTTTTAAGCAATTGTTAATGGCAGGTGGTATAGATAAGTACTATCAAATCGCTCGTTGTTTTCGCGATGAAGACCTGAGGGCAGATCGCCAACCCGAATTTACTCAGCTGGATCTGGAAATGGCTTTTGTCGAACAGGAAGATATTCTGCAATTGTTGGAACGCCTGTTCAAATACGTGATGCGCGATCAAATGGAAGTCGTTATACAAGAACCTTTCCAGCGTCTGACCTGGCAGGAAGCTATGGATACCTATGGCTCGGACAAACCTGATTTGCGCTTTGGGCTGCTGATTGTTGACCTGACGTCAGCCGCTGCCAACTCCGACTTCGCGATCTTTAAACAGACGATAAAAAAGGGTGGTGTTGTCAGGGCGATCGTGATTCCGGGACAGGCGGACTTGACGCGTGGCGCAATAGATAGTCTCACCGAATTCGCGATTGAGCAGGGAGCCGGTGGTATGGCCTGGATTGCTTGGCGTTCCGATGGGGAGATTTATTCGATTCTGACCAAGTACTTCACCGAGGAAGCTATGCTGGATTTGCTAAATCAGGCCGGGGCTAAGCCGGGAGACTTTATTCTCTTTTCTGCTGACACGCTGGTCAACGCCAGAAGAATCTTAGGCGCGTTACGCCTAGAGGTGGCTGATAGATTGAACTTAAGGGATAATTCTTATCAGTTCCTGATCATTACCGATTTTCCGATGTTTGAATATAGTGAGACAGAAAAACGTTATCTGTCTCAACACCATCCCTTTACAATGCCTCGCCCGGAAGACCTGAGCTATCTGCAATCCGACCCCATGCGAATCCGTTCACAAGCCTATGATGTCGTACTGAACGGTGTCGAGCTAGGCTCCGGCTCAATCAGAATCCACGATGGTGAAATTCAGAAACAAGTCTTTGCCATGTTGGGCTTAAGTGAGACGGAAATAGAGCGACGCTTCGGCTTTGTCATCGATGCCTTTGGTTATGGAACGCCGCCCCACGGAGGCTTCGCGTTCGGGCTAGACCGACTGGTGATGATCTTGCTGGGCGAAGAATCATTGCGAGAAGTCATCGCCTTCCCTAAGACCAAAGAAGCCTCCTGTCTTCTTACCGGGGCTCCGGATTCGGTAGATCTCGAGCAATTGGAAGAACTGGGAATAGCTCTTGCCCCGGGTTTATTTGACGAAGGCCAACACATTAGCGCGGCAGCCTCTAAACATAAGGAGCTGGCGCTGGAGATAGATGTTGAATATCTGGCTAAGCTGGCTCGACTACGTTTTGAGCCTGATGAATTGGCGGCCATCAGAAACGATATTGTCAGTATAATTGAATGGGCTCATCAGATTGAAAATGTCGACACGGAAGATTTGTCTCCTACTGTGAATGTCTATGAACTGGAGAATGTTTACCAAACTGATACTGTCGAGCCGGGTCCAAAGCGTGAAGAATTGCTGGCCAACGCGCCTGTTAGCCGTGATGGCAATATCTTTGTGCCGGAAGTTATCGCGATGGAGGAGGAGTAATTTATGAATTACGATAAAATGGGTCTATTAAAATTAGCGGCAGGATTACGCGCCGGAGATTTCACCTCTGTTGAGCTAACAAATTATTTTCTTAATCAGATCGAAGCTAAAGACAAAGATATTAACGCTTTTATTACTGTCACCGCTGAACAGGCGATAGCTCAAGCGGAAGATGTAGACGCCCGACTACAAGCGGGCCATAAACTACCGGCACTGGCGGGCATACCATTTGCTTTAAAGGACAATATCTGTACCAAAGGTATCCTAACTTCCGGCGCCTCTAAAATGCTGGCGGAATTTATTCCTACCTACGATGCTTTTGTCTGGATTAAGTTAAGGGAGCAAAAGGCTGTTCTGTTAGGAAAAACTAATTTAGATGAATTTGCCCTGGGCTCATCAACGGAAAGCTCTTATTTCGGAGCGACCAAAAATCCCTTGGATCAATCACGGGTATCCGGCGGTAGCTCCGGAGGCTCCGCGGCCGCCGTCGCCGCCGGTGAAGCAGCGTTCACACTGGGATCCGATACGGGCGGTTCCGTACGTCAACCGGCCGCTTACTGCGGTCTGGTGGGCATGAGACCTACCTATGGCTTAGTGTCGCGTAGAGGAGTTATTGCCATGGCTTCTTCCATGGACCAGGTGGGGCCACTTACGCGAAGCATTCACGATAACGCCCAAGTATTACAAGCGATAGCGGGATACGACAAGGAAGACACTGTTTCAGAGAAGAGAGAGCCTGCTGATTTCGCGGCTTTTTTAGGCCAGGGAGTCAAGGGGCTACGTGTTGGTTTGACCAAGAGCTATCTGGATCCTAAAATCCGACCGGAATTCAAAGAGATAATTCTGGAGGTAGCAGAAAAACTGAAACAGGCCGGGGCTCAAATCATCAATATTGATGTTGACGGATTGGACGCCGCTGTCCCAAGTTATTATCTGCTAAGTAGCGCGGAAGTCTCCTCCAATTTAGGACGCTATGATGGCATCCATTACGGCTACCGTAGCCCAAACTATTCCGAATTGGAAGATATTTACTATAACAGTCGCAGTGAAGGATTTGGTGACGAAGTTAAGAGACGTATTGTATTGGGGACCTTTGCTCTCAGCGCGGGTTACTATGATAAATTCTACGTAAAAGCGCAGAAGATTCGTTCCTTTGTCAAACAGGAATTGGCCGGAACCTTCCGTGACGTAGATCTGATCTTAGCGCCGATGACGCCGGATATAGCGCCAAAATTGGGAGAGAAGAAAAATAAAGTTGAGCTCTACGCTAATCAGTTTTTTAGCGTGCTGGCACCTTTAGCCGGGTTACCGGCCCTGTCTCTTCCCAGCGGTAAGCTGGTCGAGAAAATGCCGGTCGCGGTTCAGCTGATAGGTAAACCCTTTAGTGAGGCGCTTCTGTACCAGGTAGGGGATTTCATCATGGAGGATGTCGGAGAGGAGATAGTCTAATGACAAAATATGAACCTGTAATAGGCCTAGAAGTACATGTTGAGTTGATGACGGAGCGTAAAATATTCTGCCATTGCAAGAATGAATTCGGCGCCGAGCCCAATATCAATACCTGCCCGACCTGTCTTGCCATGCCGGGAACCTTACCCGTGCTTAATCGCCAAGTAATTGAATTCGCCATCAAGGCAGGTCTGGCTTGTCATTGCGAAATCGCGCCCTATGCTCAACTGGAACGAAAAAATTACTACTACCCTGATCTGCCTAAAGCCTATCAAATCTCGCAGGGTGACAATCCACTCTGTTTAGGCGGTTATTTAGATATAGAGACAAAAAATGGTAAGAAACGCGTTCGTCTCAACCATATTCATATAGAGGAAGATGCCGGTAAGCTCACGCATCTGGAAGGTGAAGGCACCTTAGTAGACTTAAACCGTGCCGGAGTACCCCTGATCGAGATTGTAACTGAACCGGATATAAGATCGGCTGAAGAGGCTGACGCTTTACTACGTAAGATCCGATCTATAGTTCAATATACCGGTGTTTCCGATGGCCGCATGGACCGAGGCTCACTACGCTGTGATGTCAATTTGTCTGTCCGTCCCTTAGGTTCTGAACAACTGGGAACTCGAACCGAGATGAAGAATATCAACTCTTTTAATTTCGTGATGAAAGCGATAGAGCATGAGTTCAAACGCCAGGTGGAAGTATTAGAAGCAGGAGGCGAAATAGTACAGGAAACTCGCCGCTTTGACTCGACAAGCGGAACGACTTCCTCTATGCGCTCCAAGGCAGACGCCACAGATTACCGTTATTTCCCGGACCCGGACTTGGTTCCGATAGTTGTACCCGTAGAGGAAGTTAACAGAATTAAAGCGCAGATCCCTCGTCTGCCTGATGTTCGAATTCAAGAATATGTTAGTAGATGGGATCTTACTGACTATGACGCTGATCTGCTCACTAACGACATCAGAGTAGCGGACTTCTTTGAAGAAGTGGCAGCGCGGACTGAATATGCTAAAATCGCGGCCAATTTAATTATCGCTGATCTGTTACCCGGTCTCGCCGAGGAAGGTGACGTACCTCTACAGCCCGAACAACTATCAGGTTTATCCGAACTGTTAGGTAGAGAGGAAATCAATAGTAATACCGGTCGAAAAGTCATGAAAGCCATGGTAGCGACGGACGAGCATATAGATCCAATCGCCTATGTCGATGAACACAAGCTCAGACAGATTAATGACAGTCAGCTCTTGGCGGAATATGTTGACGCTGCCCTACAAACAAGCGCCAAAACGGTAGCTGATTACAAAAGAGGGAAAGAGGCCGCTCTCAGGTCGATTATGGGACAAGTGATGCGTAAGACCTCTGGTCGTGCCAACCCCCTGCTGACAGAAGAGATGATCAAAGAGAAAATTGCTGCCCTGCCTGATCCGGAATAATGATTTGGGAACAGAAAAGTATTTTATCTAACCCAATAAGATTCCGGCTTCAGGATAAACAACTTGTGTCTGCTCCTCTGTTCCGGTTAAGCTGAGGGCGAAAGCAACAGGTCCCACACGACCGAGGAACATGCAAAAAACCAAGATTAAGCGTGAGGTCAGATGCAATATGGGAGTTCCAATGGAAGTCAAGCCTACGGTGCCGAAAGCCGAGGTGACCTCCAGTACAATATCTAGAAATGGAATTTGTTCCTGTCGCAAGATGTCTTGTTCAACAATAGATATTAAGACGCTGGCCACCACAACAATCAACATAGACAAAACGAAAATCGTGCTAGCTCTTCTAGCGGTAGACTTCTTGATATAGTGACGAGATATTATGGCGGAAGGTTTGCGCCTGATATCAGATACGATGCCGGAAGCAACCGCTGCCATTGTAGTGACCTTGATACCCCCGCCGGTACTTGCCGGAGCGGCCCCGATGAACATTAAGATAACTGTTAAAAATTTAGAGCTATCTGCCAGCGTTAGTTGGTCGATGCTGTTAAAACCGGCAGTTCTGGTCGTAACGCTTTGAAAGAGGGCAGCAAACGGTTGCTGATACCAAGGCAAACTGCCTAGCGAGATAGCGGAATTAGTATTTCTGAATTCTAAAAGCCAATAGAAAACTGTTCCGCCTATAATCAAAATCGCGGTGACCCTTAAGACCAGTCTGCTATGAAATATTAATTTAGAACCTTTTAGATGACTTATGACATTTAACCACACCATGAAACCTAAGCCACCGGCAACGATTAAAGCAGCGGTAACCATCAACACTATCGGATCATGATTAAAGCCCGTCAGGCTTACAAAGCCACCGTTAAGCTTATTGCCATGTAAATCGAAACCGGCATTACAAAAAGCGGACACCGCCTGGAAAAAACCTTTCCAGATCGCATCTCGCCCATAATAAGGCCAAAACCTCCAGATAAGAAGAATTGCCCCTAACAACTCAGTAATAGCGGTAAATTTAATAATCCAGCGTAAGAGACGATTTAACTCGACCTGCCCCCTATTAGAGGTGCTTTCACGAGTAATTTCAATTTGTCGCCAAGAATGAATTTTGAAAAAGAAAGTATAAAAGGCTCCCGCTATGGTCGCTAAACCTAAGCCACCGATTTGAATCATCAATAAGATAATAGTTTGGCCTGCGCCGGACCAATATGAGCCGGTATCAACTACCACAAGACCTGTCACGCAAGTAGCGGAAGTGGAAGTAAATAATGTAATGGCGGGACTAGTCCAATTTCCTGTGGAGCTGGCAAAGGGAAATGTCAACAATACTGTCCCCGCTAAAATTACAATTAGGAAGGAAATAATAATCAGCCTGACAGGATTACTAAGTAACTTTTCAATCCGAGATTTATTTTTAACACGTAACAGCGGCATAATTACCTACGTTTAGTAGAAACCATTTTATCATGAATCGCGTCATAGTCTTCACTGGCGGCCACAAGAAAAAGTTTGTCTCCGGCGCGCATGACGCTACTACCTTGAGGCACTTCAGAACTGCCATCCTGACGAACGATCAGAACAACTTTGGTTCGGCCCGGGAAATCATATTCCGCCAATGTTTTTCCGACAGCGTTGGAACTTACAGACAACTCTATCTCGAGAATATTTAGTTCCTGATCGGGAATACTGTACGCTACTCTCATACCGTCCCAGGCAATGTCCTGCTCAATAAGATCCGCTAAAATTAAGGCTCGATTATAGGCCAGGTCTACATTCAACAACTGGAATAACTCAATATTAATCGGATTATTGACATGAGCGACTGTATTGCGGACATTAAAAATAGTTTTCGCGAGATGGCAACCAACCAAATTATCTTCATCCTTACCGGTTACAGCGATATAATAATCTGCTTTTAAACAGCCGGCATCCTCCATTACTTTTATATCCGTGCCATCACCATGCAATACTTTTACACTTTCAAACTGACTGGCAATTTGCGCCCCCACTTCTTCAACTTGCTCAATCAAAATTATTTCGTAGTCATTGTCTTTACTGACCAGGGTATCAATTAGATAATAGGCGAGTTTACCGCCACCAATAATGACAATTTTCATAAAATTTCTCCTAACTTAGATCTGCCATTATGATCTTGTCATCGGCTTGCAAAACAATTGGCTCCGATACGGAAAAGGTGCTGTTACCTCTGCGCACACCAAATATTATTTGTTCCGAATTGGCTTTAATATCTGAAGCTTTAGCGCCGATCAACTCTGAAGGTAAATCCACCATCGTATAAGTTACAGTGTGGTCAAACAGCCTATGTCGCATCACAGTTATCTCATCTTCCATCGAACGCAAAAAGGCTTGGACAGTAAAATCGGTCGAAGAGATAGTTTCCATGCCTAATGCCTTAAAGACACTCTTTTTCCGAGGATTGTACATTCTGGTCAGTACACGGGGAACAGCATAGATTTTAGTCGCTACCCAGGTGGCCATAATATTAATATTATCGGAGTCCGCAACACAGCAGACTACATCAGCTGTTTCAATCTTAGCGCTTTTAAGAACCTCTTTATCCGTCATATCGCCTGCTACCTTAGCACAAGGAATATTCTCAGCTAAAGATAAAAACTCTTGCTTAGCGTCAACCAGAATTACCTGGTCATCTCTTTTTAAAAGCTCTTTAGCAAGTTCGCGTCCTAACTTCCCCGCCCCGATAATAAGCACTTGCATAAGTATCTCCTCCCCCAACATCGCTTAAACTGAATTCTAACACTTATAAAAATAAATGAAAGAAGCGGAAGCAGAAAAGAGACTGACGCTATATTCCAAGCAGTCAGCCCCTGAAATTGGCGTCCCAGACAGGAATCGAACCCGTATCAGTAGCTCCGGAAACTACCGCCTTATCCATTAGGCTACTGGGACAAGCCTGTTTATTCTATTTCAGTGTCAACTTAATTGCAATGGAGCAGTTGATTCCACCACTGCGTGTTAGTAGCGACATTTTGTCATTATTAAAGCGGCAGATAAAAAGTCAAACAGCGATGATAGCGTCTATCTCAATCTCACAGCCCTTGGGTAAACCACTTACCTCAAAGCAGCATCGAGCAGGCGGCTCTTTATCAAAAAATTTGGCATAAGCTTCATTGACAGTGCCGAAATTCCCTAAGTCTGTTAGAAAAATGGTAATTTTGAGGGCACGGCTGAGATCACTTCCCGCCTCTTTGGCGATAGCTTGAAGATTATTCATAATTAGAGTTGTTTTGTCCGCGATACTACCCTTACATTCTTCTCCAGTCTGAGGATCAAAGGGTAGTTGCCCGGAAACATAGATTACACCGTTATGTTTAATAGCCTGTGAATAGGGGCCTACCGCCGCCGGCGCTTGTGATGTAGCAATAACTTCGCGCATGATATTTCTCCTTTCAATCCTTTCGTCCCATGGACGATTCACTAATTATATTAAAGCATAGTATTGACAAAATATGTCAGACTTTCCAGTTCTTGGAGTGCTTGCTGTGTCTTTTGTAAAGGGAGGCGAGACGCTGGTATATATCACTATAAAATTTCTCATATATTTCACTATAGATTTTGTGTTGCTTGTGGTCAGGCAGAAATTCATCTTCAATATGGACCATTTCCGTCACGCCTTCGTCATAATCCTTGAAAACACCCATTCCAACAAAGGCGGCAATGGCGCTACCAATACCCGCTACTTCATTAGTATAGGAACGATAAGCGGGCAAACCGAACATATTCGCCGTAATCTGTGCGATCTCGCTGCTCTGTGAGCCACCGCCACCTAGATAAAGCGCGCTGATCTTAGTTTTTACCCGCCTCTCCATAATATCTTTGGAGCTCATAAGGGCAAAATTGATACCCTCAATAATGGCTCGGTAGACATGACTGTGTGTATGTATATCTGAGAAGCCGATTATTGAGCCGCGGGCATACGGCCTGGTTATATTAGGCGTAAAATACGGTTGAAAAAATAAGCCGTCACAGCCCGGATCTATATCCTTAAGAGTCGTGTTAAGCAATTCTTCCGGGCTGATACCCAGTTTTTCCGCTTGGTAAACCTCAGCGGTAGCAAACTCTCTAATAAACCAGGACAATAACCAGTAACCGCGATATATCTGAATTTCCGGATTATAATATCCCGGCATAACCGCCGAGTACGCGGGAACAAATAGTTCCGGTTCAACATAATGATCTGTAGTGAAAGCTATAGTGGCTGATGTACCAAAGCTAATCGCGGCTTGATCCGTCTCAATGCATCCTAAGCCTAGAATCTCACACGCCTTGTCGGCTCCGGCCGCGTAGAGAGGTAGCCCCTTTCTTAATCCGGTCAAGTGGGCAGCTTCGTTAGTAATTTCTCCTAATACTTCACCCGCGTAGACAAAGTCACAGAGCTTATCGCTCTCAATATCAAATATGAATCTGATCAGATTATTCTTTCCCATCCATTTCGCGCGGCGATGATCAAAAGGAATATGCCCGACAAGACTGGAAACCGAGTCACGCATCTCGCCGGTTAAACGATATATTAGATAGGTGCTTAACAGGACATACTTTGCTGTTTGCTCCCAGATATGAGGCTCATTTTCCTGAACCCAGTTGCAAGGCGTAAATTGAAATTGCTGTGTCACTACTTCTCGCATACCGACAACGCGAAAGAGTAATCTTTTGAAAAAAGATAATTCCGGCTCTAGAGAAGCACGTCGCCGATCCAACCATACAAAGGCAGGCCGTAACGGTTTATAATCTTTATCGAGAAGTACGGGTGTATCTCGCATTGTTGTTATTGTCGCCCCCTCAATTCTGGCCCATAACGACTCCCCCGCCCTGTGACGTAAGTCAAGAGCAGCGTCAACAAGTTTACTAAAATAGAAATCAGGCTCCTGCTCTGCCCAATCGGGACGCGACGAAAAATACGCCGGTTCATGTTTTTGTTGACTAACAAAAAGAATCTGTCCCTGATTGTTGATCAACAAGGCCCGGGTACTTTGGGTGCCTACATCGAAGGCAATCACAATGCGCTCATCAGTTAGCGCCATTAGATCACTCCTAATTTCTTTATTTTTATATATAAGCTATATTATTTTAACAAATAATCATTCACCATATTGCTAACTAATCTAATCGTAAAGCTACTGTAACTTGAGCTTAGGACATAGTATGTAAAATATAATACAAATAATGGGCTCAAAATAAAGGCGGTGTAGCTATGAATACAGATCTCATTAATGAAGATATAGAAGTAAATGATATTAATCAGGAAGAGATTTACCCCTATACTAACTTATTCTCCCCCCTGCAAATTCAAGATCTTAAACTAAACAATCGTATCATCTGGGCTCCGCCTCTCGAAGCAGGAAAAATACAACCGAGTTTAAGCCCCGAACCCGGTTTATCCGCCTTTTTACGTGAACGGGCGGCAGCCGGCCTCGGTATGGCTTTTGTGGGCCAGGCTGATAGCTCAGCCCAAGCGTGGGGCACACTAACCAGAGAACTGAATCAACATGGTTGCCGTTTGGCTGTAGGTATCTCCCCTGCTACTCCCAGTAGAAGAATTACCACCAGGCGTCTCAATAAACTGATTAGCGAAGCAAAAATCAAAGCCGCCGAGCTCTGTGAAGCAGGAGTAAATGCTCTGTACTTGGACGCGGCCTCCGGTACTTTCCTGAGCTGGCTTTTAGCGAGACAAGACCATAGTCTAAGTTTTTACTACAAAACAGGTACCGCTTACTTGTTTAATCTGGTTGCTGAGATAAGCAAGACACTTCCTGCGGGTTTTCCTCTCTTCTTGCGCGCTACTCCAATGCATTTAAGTATCAATTCGCTCCAGAATTTAAGAAAAATTGGACTTACCGGTGTTTTACTTCAGGAAGAAAATTCCTTCGCCGGCTCTTTAAGAGCAGCCAAAGAATTCCGGTCCGTCCTTTCCGCGGAAGGCTCCGGTTTTTTCATCTTCGCAGAAGTTGGGGCAGCGCAGTCACAACCTGAGGCCTGCGAATTGAGTCTTATGGAAGAAGCAGCCGACGCCTTGGTTTTAAGTAGGGCTTTACTTGCCGAACCTGATTGGGTATCCCTGGCTTATACCGGACAGGGTTTAAGGCAAAAACCATGCATCTTATGCTTTAAATACTGCGCTCCTGCTTTTTTCCCGGACAATACGCCGGGTTGTAGTGTTAATCCCCGCTGCGGTAGAGAAAATATATATCCGGTTCATTTAACGCCCATATACCCAGCAAAAAGTTTAGCGGTAATTGGTGCCGGCCCCGCCGGTATGCAAGCCGCTTTGACCGCCTGGGAGCGAGGATATCGGGTATCTTTGTTTGATCACAGTGAAAATCCTTTCCACATCATACTTCAAGAGCAAAGCAATACAATTCAGTTAGAGCAAAACGAGAGCGATGATCCACAGGATTATAAGGACGAACCAATGCCTGAGCAAGAAGACAGCGATGTATTTGTCGAAGGCGTTGTCAATTTACGCCCCGAGAATGATGAGGCGGACAATACTCAGGACAAAGCGGAAATGATTGATTTCAGTAATATAACTGTTGGGGAAGCTAAACAGGAGACAGCAGTCCTTAACGAAACTATGAGTGAAGCAATTGAAACCGGCACAGACTCGGAAAAAGAAGCACCTGCTGTTGTTACCCAAATACCCGATGACCTGCCTCTTAATACAGAGCGAAAATACAGTATTGAGGATCTGAGAAAGACTGCCTGGCAAAGGTATAGTTATTATCTACTGGAGAGAATAAATAATGCTGAAAATAGTGGTGAATTAGAGACATTCTACCAAACTGAAGTCACACTCGCGATGCTCTCTAACAATCGTTTTGACGCCATTATTGTGGCTACCGGGCATGACAATTCTTATGACCTGTTCCATTTAATACAAGATTCTTATGTATCTCCCGTCGTAAAAATTGCCGGCACTGCCGCCGGAGCTAAAGGAATCGCTGAGGCCATTCGTTCCGGTTATTCAGTGGCAGCTAATATTTAATTGCTGGCAATAGCTAGATAACAACTCTTTTTTCATTTGATTGTTATCGAGAATTAATTATATTGTTAAATCTTTAATCTTATTCAGATTCTTCCTGCTGGCCTAATTCTACACAGCCGTCCAAACCATTTTTTAGCAATTCCTCTAAAAACAAAAAGGGATTGGGGCTATTCACCGTAAGGATTAAGGCCGGCAAGGATGTAAGATTTGCCCAATTATGTCTCACCCCTGAATCAATTTGTAGGCTATCCCCGGGATATAATGTCGTAGTTTCCTCTTCCAGATAGAAAGTAACAGCACCTTCCAGTACATAGATAAATTCCTGTCCTTCATGAGAATACAATTCGATAGACTGTTTTTGCGGCAGTGGTAATAATCTAAAAACTCGTGGCAAAAAAGAAAAATGCTCCGGCTGAGAACTCAATATATATTGAATAATCTGAGGCGAGACAAAATTTGCGTCCCACTCGTAAGAGCGAATTACCCCAATTTCCTTTTCTCGTTCAGGTAATTTCAACAAACTTTCAAGCGGAGCAGACAAGGCGACCGCAATTTTATTTAATGAATCTATTGCTATATTAGTCATTCCACGCTCAAATTGCGATAAAAAACCACTCGATAATCCTGTCATCTCACTAAGTTGTTTAAGGGTAAGATTTTTGGAATTACGCATTTTTTTGACTCTTTTACCGATATTTTGTGCTAAATCCATACTACTTTTCACCTCTCTTTTGCTTGTGGATTTACTGAACTCCTTGACCTTTCAAAATTAAGTAATATAATGATAATAGGGTCAAAAATATCATATATTAAATTTTGGGCAGGTATTGTGTACAGATTATTTGATTTGCAAAGACTCAGCATGGAAAATGGACCTGGTTTACGGACCACTCTGTTCTTTGAAGGCTGCCCATTGCGCTGTGCTTGGTGTCACAATCCAGAAGGTTTGGGTTACGAACCCAAATTACTACATTTCCCCGCTCGCTGTATCAAATGTGGGTACTGTAAAGATGTATGTCCCTCAAGCGCTTTAACTTATAATACTACAAATGGACCAACAATTGATCGGAAAATTTGTAATATAAGTGGCAAATGTGCCATGGTCTGTCCAACTGATGCCCTTTCTATCAGTGGAAGGGACTACAGTCTTAAAGAAATCATGGACACAATCCTCAAAGATAGGGCTTTTTATGATAGATCCGGTGGTGGTGTGACTTTCTCCGGAGGGGAACCACTGGCGCAGGATATACAGAATTTATCTTATCTCATGGACGCTATTAAGAAAGAAAGAATAGATCTTTGTCTTGACACCTGTGGTTATGTCCCTTGGAAGAATATTGAAATAGCGGCTTCTTATGCGGATTGTTTTCTATATGATTTTAAGCATATAGATTCCGATCAGCATGAAAAGTATATCGGAGTCAAAAATGAGCTCATCATAAATAATCTACTCAGGCTGACAGAATTAGATACGGTCATCCATATTCGAATACCTGTTGTGCCTGAATTTAACGGTGATCTCAGAACAATTAGCAGAATGGCGGAATGGCTAAGCGACAACGTTAGAGCGGAAACAATAGCCTTGCTACCCTATCATCGCTTTGGGAGCGATAAATATGATCGCTTGGGACTTTCTGACGCGAAGCGTTTATTTGAAGTCCCTACTAGTCAGTTTATGCAAGACGCATTAACTATATTTCAAAACAAAGGTTTAAAACAAACTGTGATCGGTGGCGCGATTCTTATTAAAAAAGATGCCGCAGATTCAAAATAGAAGAAAATTATTAAATGGCTTTACCAAATACAATTCTATAGTACAGAATACAGCGAAGGAGGATGGACAAAGTTTTGTCCAATATAATATGAGAAAACGTGGAATCAATGAAAGAGTTAAAAAACTGAGGGAACAGTCCGTTTCTACTCAGCCTGTAATCTCTATGGAAAGGGCAAGTATTGAGACCGATATTTATAAAGAATATCTGGGACAAGTGTCTATGCCCGTATTGCGCGCGCTATTCTTTAAGAAGTTGATGGAGGAAAAAGAGTTATATATTGGTGAAGGAGAACTTATTGTTGGCGAGAAAGGTGAAAAGCCCCAAGCCGCGCCAACATTCCCCGAGCTGTGTTGTCATTCGCTTGAAGATATGAAAGTAATGGACCAGCGTGAGCTCATTTCTTTTAAAGTTAAAGACGAGTATTTTGACATTCAGAAAAATGTAATTATTCCTTATTGGGATAAGCGTTCGACTCGTACCAAAATCTTGTCACTGATGACTGATGAGTGGAAAGAGTGTTATCAAGCAGGAATTTTCACAGAATTTATGGAACAGAGAGGTCCCGGGCATACGGTAGGTTCTGAGGAAATATATACCAGGGGCTTTAATGATCGTATCGCGCAAATTGACAAAGAACTGGAAAATCTAGATTATGCCAATGATCTTGAAGCTCCTCACAAGGCGGAGCAACTAAAAGCTATGCGGCTTGCCGCTGAAGGAATAATTACTTTAGGACGTCGCTATAGTGAATACGCGGAAGAATTGGCCGCTAAAGAAAAAGATCCACAACGCAAAAAGGAACTATTACAAATCGCGGAGAACTGCAAAGTAGTACCGGCTGAAAAACCGCGGACCTTCTGGCAAGCTATACAGATGTACTGGTTCGTGCATCTCGGCGTAACTCTGGAGATTAATCCGTGGGACGCCTTTAGCCCGGGTCGTCTCGACCAACATCTTTTCCCCTTTTATGCGCAAGATGTTAAAGAAGGTATTCTTGATGAGTATAAGGCTCAAGAATTGCTCCAATGTCTATGGGTTAAATTCAATAATCAACCAGCTCCACCCAAGGTTGGTATTACTCTAAAGGAAAGTAGCACCTATACAGATTTCGCTAATATCAACACTGGCGGCATAACTGCTGACGGCCGTGATGGAGTTAATGATGTCAGCTATCTGATCCTTGATACAATGGATGAGATGCGTCTCCTGCAACCCAGTTCTAACGTGCAGATAAGTAGAAAAACACCGGATCGCTTCCTGCACCGCGCATGTGAGATCTCACGTCAAGGTTGGGGACAACCGGCATTTTATAACACCGAAACGATCGTTCAAGAGCTTCTCAATGCCGGTAAAACTCTGGCAGACGCTCGCCTGGGAGGTTCTTCAGGATGTGTTGAGACCGGTTGTTTCGGTAGAGAAGCTTATATACTAACCGGCTATTTCAATCTAACTAAAATACTGATGCTTACCCTCTACGACGGCTTTGACCCATATTCCGGCAAACAACTAGGGCTACACACCGGTGAGGCTGATAGTTATAAATCCTTTGAGGATCTGATGGCCGCTTACGCGCAACAGATTGAATACTTCCTTGATATCAAAGTTACCGGCTCCAATATTATTGATTCTATCTTTGCCGAATATATGCCTGTTCCCTTCCTTTCTACCATTACTCAGGATTGTATCAGCAAAGGCAAGGATTATAATGCCGGTGGCGCTCGCTATAATACCAACTATATTCAAGGAGTTGGCATTGGTACGGTTACCGACTCCTTGACAGCTATCAAATACCATGTTTATGACAACAAGGAACTCTCCCTGTCTGAGTTTCTGAAAATCTTGGCGGATAATTTTGAAGGACACGAAGTCTTCCGCTCAAAGCTATTACTAGACACGCCTAAATACGGCAATGACGAAGATTACCCTGACAGAATCATGCGTCAGATTTTCGACACTTACGCTGATTTGGTAACCGGTAGACCCACATATAAAGGTGGGCAATATAGAATTAATATGTTACCTACTACCTGTCATGTCTACTTTGGTAGCGTGATCGGCGCCACACCCGATGGTCGTCTGGCTCACAAACCGTTGTCTGAAGGTATTTCCCCTGTTCAAGGAGCAGATCGCAAAGGTCCTACCGCTGTTATCAATTCCGCGGCGAGAATGGATCATTTACGAACAGGTGGTACTTTACTTAATCAGAAATTTACCCCTTCTCTGGTCAAGGGAGAGAATGGTCTCCATATGATGGGGAATGTAATTAGAACCTATTTTGATAAAGAAGGACATCATATTCAATTTAATGTCGTTGACAAGGCGACCTTACTCGCGGCCCAAAAAAATCCGGAAGAATATCGGGATTTAATTGTCCGTGTGGCAGGCTATAGCGATTATTTCCGTAATTTAGACCTTGATCTGCAAAACGAGATCATTGCTCGTACGGAGCATGAGAATTTTTAAGCATAAGTTGATGATTAACAAAGAACGAAGACCTCTCGCGCGAGAGGTCTTCGTTCTTTGTACAACTTTACCGTTGTGGTTAACTGTTAATATACGAAGCATACGCTGTTTTTCATTCCGGTATGCTATGTATTTGCAGTTGACTCCGGCTTGTTTCGCTTACTTAATTTTATCTTTTTGCCAAGTATCTTTTTATCTTTTTTTCCTAAACGCAATTTAAGTTTATCTTTTTTGTCTAAAGACTTGCTCTGACGGCTACGAAATGACTTGACTTTACTTTTCTTTTTATTAGCTTCTTGTTTCTTTTTTGAAGGGTCACTAATAACATCTATCTCCACCACCTTTAGTTGTAAAATTACGGGCTCATCCTCACGATCGAATTTAACTTGCACCGTTTCTTTTAAAAGATTTACACTTTCTATAATGCCAATTTCTCCTTGATATCTAATTTTGGCATTCTTACCCGGAAGCCTCTGAGCAGCATTCAGATAGGCTTCCTGTTCATAATTTAGGCAACAGAGCAAACGACCGCAAGCTCCTGAAATCTTCGCGGGATTCATAGATAAGTTCTGATCCTTAGCCATGCGTATCGAGACAGGTAAAAAGCTCTTCAAGAAAGAGGAACAGCACAGCTCTCTACCACAAACTCCCAGACCACCAATCATGCCTGCTTCATCCCGAACACCTATCTGTCTAAGTTCTATACGCGTATGAAATATAGAGGCTAAATCACGAACCAATTCTCTGAAATCAATTCTACCGTCAGCCGTAAAGTAAAATAACAATTTATGATTGTCAAAGGGATAGTAAGCGGAAATCAGATGCATTTCCAGACCATGATGTTCTACACGCTCTTTAGCAATTTTTAAAGCTTCTGTTTCCTGGCGACAATTGTCTTCAAAATGAGAAAAATCTTCTGCCGTCGCCTGACGCAAAATTTTCATGGGCTCGTGTTTAAGTATGCCGGTGTCGATCTTGTAGGGAGGTACCATCACATACGCGAACGCGGTCCCTTGCTCATCTTCAACAATTACCGCGTCTCCCTGCTTCAAAATAAGATCACCGGCACCAGCCTGATAGTAGCGGGCTTGTCCGTGAAGTTGGACACTTACTAAATTATTCATACTTCCTTCTCTCTATTAGATTCGCCTCTGTTGCCAAATACTTTAAGTGAAGCAACATGCGGGTGATCAACAACTCAAAATTCACATTTCTAGCCAAAGCTTCTCTGCACTCTTCAATAACAACATCCGCTAGGGTTAGCCTTTCTTGTAGCCGTAATTCCTCCTCAGTCAGATTTGCTGTCTCATTTCTCCAGCGCAACAATCCCTGTTCCTTGTCCTCGGCTTCAACCAGAGAATATATTCTTGCTTTTTTACGTTTATAAGCACTTTCAAGTTCTCGCAAAAGATCAGAATTCACTATTCGATCAACAGTTTTCCAGAACAGACATAGCTCATCTCGGATCAAACTCTGCAAAATATTAATCATTGTATCAGCATGTTCTTTATTATCTTGGAAGAACAAATAGCTATCGGTAAAAAGATCCAACTCACTGGCTTGATCCAAAGAAAAATAAACCTTGGCAACACCGGCCCTCAAATCTTTAAACCAGCCACCGGCCGCCAACTCCAAAGCTTTCCCCGGCAGTCCGGCAGAAAACCTGGCATAAAATTTAATATCCTCTTCACTTAGACATTGTCCCTCCGACAAAATATCAGCCGTTAGCTCTTCTCTAATAATCTGAATAATTTCCTCTTCGGAGCGTCGGTCTACTCTGAGGTTTACAACGCGGGACAATACTGTGGGCAACAATCTTGAAGGATCACAACAAGTGAGGATCAATCGGGTATGCAGCATCGGTTCCTCAAGGGTTTTGAGCAAGACATTCTGACCTTGCTCATTCAGCTCATCAGCATTGATTAATAGTACTTTATATTTACCCAGGCGGGGCAACATAACCAGATCTGCCAGAGTGTTTCGCACTCTCTCCGTCGGTACAAACTTTTTCCCACCTTCAGCTTCTAAAGTACTAAAGTCAAGGTGATTACCAAGATCAAAATTATGACAAGATGAACATTCCTCACATGCTCCTGTTTTACTCGGAGCATGACAAAGCAAAGCCTGCGCGATCAGATTTGCTAATTTTTTTTTGCCACTGCCCGGAGGACCTGTCAGGAGGATACAGGAATTGTCCTCCGTCAAAACAATGCTAGCTAAACGACTCTTGAGTGCAGTTAAGCCTGTAAGACGGGAAAAGCCTTTTACCTTAGATCTTTTCGAAGTGCTCGACATTGACTACAAACACTGTAGCGCCACCAATCTGGACCTCTACAGGTAAAGGCATAAAAGTTCCGCCCAACACACTAGGTGTAACACTGGAATTAACAACCGCTTTGCGACTCTTGGCGTATTTACGAATAATCTCCAGTAAAGTTTCCAGGAAATCATCTTCAACAACTGCCATCAAAGTCGTATTCCCGGAGCGCAAGAAACCTCCTGTCGAGTTTAATTTTGTAACGCGTTGTCCGGCACGATTAATTTCAGAAATGAGGCGTGGGCTGTCTTCGTCATTGATGATTGCAAATATCAATTTCATAGAATCTCCCTCCTAACACAAGTAATGATCTGTTCATAAGTATCATCTATATTTGGCATTGACATAACACGAAAAACCCGTTGTGGCTCAGCCTCATGGATTTTTTGATAACCTTCCCGAACTCTAGCGCGAAAAGCCGTTGGTTCCAAGTCAAGCCGGTCTGCCTTATTATTTTGAGTACGCTTGCCCAGTCTTTTAGCAAGTACCTCCAGATCAATATCTATCCATATTGTGAGATCAGGCTTAGTCTTGCCAACCGCGGCCTCATTCACACTTTTTACAAAATCAATATCTACTCCTCTGCCATACCCCTGATAGGCAACAGTAGAATCGATAAAACGATCACAAATGACGAAGACACCCTGCTCAAGAGCCGGTCTAATAACTTCTCTGACTAACTGAGACCGAGCCGCGGCAAACAAAAACAGTTCAGATATATCCGTCATGGCCTGGTGCTCACGTTTAAGCAAAATCTGACGTATCTGTTCGCCAATATTTGTTCCACCCGGCTCTCTCAGCAATAAGACCTCATGACCTTCAGCTTTGAGATCTTTAGCCAGTCTTTCTACATGTGTGGTCTTACCTGTGCCATCCACACCCTCAAATGTGATAAGAAAGCCTCTAGCTTTCATCTAACAATCTCCACATAATCTTTCTTTATTATTCTAACACGATAACACTGTAGCTGTCAGGCTTATGCACTCCATAGACAGCAATGTTGGCGCTAATTAATTGTTCTATCGCCTCGATACGTTCAGAAGTAATTATCTCGCCCGGCCAGACCATAGCTACCCCCGGTGGATAAGGAACAATGGCTTCCGCGGCTACTCTACCATGAGCATTTCTTAACGGAACTTCAGTTTTCTTCATATTGCCGAACATAACCTTACTTATAGGTATTGACGAAGGCGCTGACGAATCAAGTAAAGACGCTATCCATGAAAGATCCCCATTTGAAGCGCGAGAAGTGCTCCCGGTATCGGCAGCGGCACCTAGAGCATTTAAAGCGAGAGCCAGAGCTTTAAACTCTCTAATTCCCGCGTCCAGAGCCGGAATAAGAATAATTTGATTAAGGTCAATAATTTCAGGATCCACTTTGTATTGATTAAATATACCTTGGACCTCAAGCCGATTCAAACCGCTATCCCTGTAATCATAAGTTAGACGTAGGGGATCAGAACCCTCAGTTTGGGTACGGTTAACAACAGTGGGCAAATTCTGGTCAAGCTGAGAAATCAGTGTCAACAATTTCTCAATCGACCGCTGTCCTTCAGATTCCAGCCAAAAACGGGCATAGTCCAAAGACGCGGCAATAACAAATGATGGGCTTGATGTCTGAAATACTTTGAGCATCTGTCCCAATTTGTCAGTTCCGATTTTTCCTGATTCCAGGGCCACCTTACTGACATGAAGATAGCTTCCCGGCGTAAGAGCAGGCAAAGTTTTATGGGCGCTCATGGCAACTAAGTCCGCTCCTTGAGACAAAGCTGACGGCGGTAGTAACCCGGGCGCTGCCACAAAATGTGAGCCGTGCGCTTCATCCACAATCAGAGAGCAGTCCATTTCCCCAACCAAACTAGCTATATTTCTAAGAGGTACAGTTCTTCCATCGTAGCCGGGAGAAGTAACAAAAACCGCGCTGGCCTGAGGATTATTATGCAGGGAGCGTAGTAATGCTTCTTCAACATCTTGATTAATATTAATATCAGCCCATATGGGTTCTAGATCTAGCAGCGCCACCCCATGCATAACTGCCTGATGGACACGACGTGGTAAAATAATTTGGCTTTTTCTGGGGCAAGCTGTAGCTAAGGCAGTCAAAAGCGAAGTCGTAGTCCCCGTAGTGACAAAACGTGTATGGCCGGCACCAAAAAAGGCAGCTGCCAGATTCATCGCCTCTTTTACTTTCCCCGCGGGTTGATTTAGATCACCCGTTACTTCCAGTTCAGTAGTATCGAGCGTCCATAATTTATCCCGTAGCCAGGTCGGAAAAGATTGTCCTTGCCTATGTCCAGGCATGTGGAAGGAAAAACGCCCTTCCGCCGCTGCGAAGAGCGTCTCTACTAGAGGCATTCGCGAAAAATCGTTCATCTAACGCTCCTGATATCAGAAATTAAGATTGATATTAGAAATAGACCTAATCTCCAGAGAAATTTCTTTCTCTAAAGCTCTGATTTCTTTCTCTACATCTTCCAGAGTTTCCGGCGCCTTAACAATATTTATTTGTCTCTTTTTACTGTGCTGACGTATTTGTCTAACCTGTCTACTGGGCTTACGTCTAGATCTAGAGTCCATTTTTTTCTTACCTTGCTCGGTATCCTTATCACTAATATTTTCTTGGATATTTTCTGCTTTTTCTTTTTTCTGAATTACAGCACGCGCTCTACTCTGACGAGTTTTCTGTTTGCCGCGTTTTCTGCTTCTAGAGCTCTGTCGAGATGGCGAGCTTTCCTTAACCGAGGACCTTTGCGCAGTATTGTCGCTTTTGCGTTTGTTGTCAGTTCGGCGCCTACGGCTACCTGATTTGCTCGTTGTTTTCCTACTAATATTTTCCTTCTTACGTTCTGACACTCTTTTCCTGCTTTGTCCCCTTCTAGTAGTGGTGACTTTATTATTTCTAGGAGTGTTTTGTTGTTTTTCTGTTTGGGCTTGGTTAGCATTCCTTTGATCTGACATAAATCCTCCTCTTGTCATTAAACTATAAGGGATAACAGCTCTATTTTACAAGTTTAGCAGTAGTGGTCTCACGTATTTTGCCGTCCGTGATTTCAACAAGAGGTAACATCATAAAATCTCTTTCCAGCCTCATCCCCGGCACTGATTCCAGCCTGTTATAGGATAACTCAGTTGTTCACAAGCGGTAAGTTCAAATTACCGATCTTCATCAAGTAATAGAGGAATCCAGCGGGAATACCCACTTGCCGCCATATCTTCAAGGGGAATGAAGCGTAACGAAGCGCTATTAATACAATAGCGTAGACCACCTTGATCTTTAGGCCCATCTTCAAAAACATGACCTAGATGGGTTTCACCTAAACTACTAATCACTTCAGTTCTTTTGATACCAAGAGAAAGGTCTATTTTTTCAGTCAGTAGATCCTGTGAGATGGGCTTTGTAAAGGCCGGCCAACCACATCCGCTGTCATATTTATCGGTGGAGAGAAACAAAGGTTCTCCAGTCACAATATCAACATAAATTCCTGTACGGAATTCATTGTCGTATTCATTTTGAAAAGGAGGTTCAGTACCGGCCTTTTGCGTAACATAGTACTGAAGCGGAGTTAAGGTCTTAATTAAAACTTCCTGATCCGGTTTAGTAAAGACTTCTGTTGCCCCGGATTTTGTTTTTTTGTGTTTATCTTCTGTATTTACTGACAAGGCTTCATCCTCTTCATTCACAGTGGGCAAAGTATCGAATGAGACGTGACAATAGCCATCAGGATTCTTTTCCAGATATTTTTGATGATACTCTTCAGCTGGGAAGAACTGAGTTAATTCTTGAACTTCAGTGACTATCTTTTTCTGATATTTTTCTTGTTCAAGAGCTAGAACATGATTAATTACGTCCAAGTCATCTGGATCAAGATAGTAAATACCCGTACGGTATTGCGTACCATAATCATTGCCCTGCCTGTTATGTTGAGTTGGATCAATCACAAGCAAAAATTGTTGCAATAAATCTTTCAATAAAATGCGCCGCGGATCATAAAGTACCATAACTGCCTCAGCAAAACCCGTCTTACCTGTACTAACTTCATTGTAACTGACACTAGTATATGAAGGGTCGCCATTAGCATAACCGGAGACAGCGCTGAAAACACCATAAACTCTCGCCATATAGGCTTCAATGCCCCAGAAGCATCCTCCGGCCAATACAATTGTCTTTAATTCGGCCTCGTCATAAGAGACTGACAGATTAGGATTAGAAGGTAGTCTATTCATTGTTTTAGTATGATTAAGCTCCTTCGGCCGCGGAACAATATAAATACATAATACCGTTATTAAAATAACCAGTAGCAAGACAAATACAGTGCGACCTTTGGTTTTTAACACAGCTTAATCTCCTTTCTTACGGTACTTATTTTATTTAAAAATATTATTTTCTAAATATTAGCATTGGTTGCAAAATGCCGACGAAACATAAGTGACTATAAGTGAATAATTAAATTTATACTTGCAGTAATTAGTACTTTGAAGGAGATTTTTGCAATATCGAGAACTTGTTTAACTATTCCCCGGCATGCGGATTAACAGTAAATCTATACTCCACCCGAATTGAAACCGGTTGTGCTTGATCCCTGCATAACAAAGGGAAAGAAGAAAATGGCACTCCTGTTAGTTGAGCTAAGGTTTGAAAACTATCTGCGATACCCATATTCACATTACTGTCACCATTATCCGCACTCAAGGGAACCGAATGTTTCGTACTGGTTGTGAAAGATGATGGAAGCAAGCTTTTCTCAGCTGCCTTACCATTTGTAACGCGCAACTCAGGCTTTTCTTCCCGCCAGCGTCTGATTAAATGTCTATGGTCTGCTTCTAGTCTAGACAGCGCCGCTTCAATATCTACTTCGCTTAATTCTTTATAGGGTCTACCGGCTAAAACAGATATGGCGGTACAAGCTAAACTATAGAGATCTGAATTAGCGTGGGGACGTGCTAATTGTACCTCCGGAGCGGCATAGCCCGCAGTTGATCTCTTAACTTTAATCCATTGCCGCGCGAAATCATCTAAAATCAAAGAACAGTCAAAATCAATCAAGGCGGGTGTTCCATTGTCTTGAATAATTATATTTCCCGGTTTAATGTCCAAGTGCAAAAAAGGCTGACACAAGATAGAAGACAGGTCTTTAAGACTTTTAGATAAGTGCAAGATCCAGCCCATTATTTTTTCCGGAGGCAATTGTTCTGTTCTAAGTTCGGCTAAAGATCTGCCTCCAATATATTCCATAAGATACACGCCGCAGCTAGGCTTGGGACTAACAAAGATTTCAGGCAAGGTTGAGCAAATGTTTGGTCTTTCCCGCTCGACATCAGATCCGCTCCAACCTTGACAACGGGGAAATTCAGGAGCCCGCAGGTAGGACAATATAGAGGCAACTCTGTGATCCGTCCATAATTTTATCGCCTTCGCTACATAAACTTGTTCTTCTTCATCTCTAACTATATATGACGGTTTACCTGTATGCTGATTAGCTGGATCCAATAGATCAGCATCCGGAATCTCTGCAATTTTCGCAGTCATAGTTGACTCCTCCCAAAATATTGATTCTTATATAAATATAACTGTCAAAAAAAGCTCCGCCGTCTGTAACAGTCGGCGGAGCTAAACAATAGTCGTCAACAGTCTCTATTATTGAGCTTTTTTAGCCTTCTTCGGGGATTTTAAAACCAGTTTAGGCTCCTCTTGTCCAGCAACTGCTGCCTCTGTAACAATTATCTTTTCAACATCAGAGCGGGAGGGGATTTCATACATTAGATCTAACACTATATCTTCTAAAATGGTGCGCAAGCCACGGGCGCCGGTCTTAAGCCCCATCGATCTTTTGGCTATGGCGCTGATTGCCTTTGGCTCAAACTCCAAGTCAACATTGTCAAAGGAAAAAAGCTTCTTATACTGCTTGATAAGGGCATTTTTAGGTTCGGTAAGGATTCGCTCCAGTGACTCTTGATCCAGGTCATTTAAGGTGACTGCCACCGGGACTCGGCCGATAAATTCCGGAATCAAACCGTATTTAAGCAAATCCTCCGGCATAATTTCGCTCAGAACTTTATCCGGAGATGTCTTGTCCAAATCCTCAATTATGGCTCCAAAGCCAATTGATTTTTTGCCGATACGATCCATGATGATTTTCTCAAGCCCATCAAAGGCACCGCCAAGTATAAATAGAATATTTGTTGTATCTATCTGTATAAACTCTTGATGCGGGTGCTTACGACCGCCTTGGGGAGGCACATTAGCTATTGTGCTTTCCAGAATTTTGAGTAGTGCCTGCTGCACACCCTCTCCCGAAACATCTCTGGTAATTGAAGGATTGTCCGAGCGCCGGGTAATCTTGTCAATTTCATCTACATATATGATACCGCGCTCCGCTCTAGCTATATCAAAATCAGCATTTTGCAGAAGACGCAGGAGTATATTTTCCACATCTTCACCAACATACCCGGCTTCTGTAAGAGCGGTGGCATCCGCTATAGCAAAAGGAACATGTAAAAGTCTGGCCAGAGTCTGAGCCAGTAGCGTTTTACCACTGCCTGTGGGGCCAATTAGCATAATATTGCTCTTACCTAACTCGACACCATCTTCTACTTCCAGGCGCGGTGAGAAAACACGCTTGTAATGATTGTAGACAGAAACAGCCAATATCTTTTTGGCCGCTTCTTGACCAATTACATATTCATCTAAAGCTTGTTTAATCTCCAGCGGAGTCATCAATTTATCAGGCTCTTTAATAGGTGCCAGAGCATATTCAGGTGTAGCGGCATCATCCAGCAATTCATTACATAATTCTACGCAATCACTACATATATAGACGCCGGGACCTGCTATAAGTCGGTCTACTTCCCGCTCTGCTTTGCCACAAAATGAGCAACGCAAACCTATATAGGTCTTGTTGACATCACTATCCGTCATTTTATACCCGCTTTTCCATTATCTTGTCGACAATTCCGTATTCTTTTGCTTGCTCAGCAGTCATCCAGAAGTCACGATCACTATCGCGTTCGATCACTTCCAACGGCTGCCCCGTTAGATCCGCGAGGATTGTATTCAGTCTTTCCTTCATGCGCAATATATGTTCCGCGACAATCGTAATGTCGGAAGCTTGTCCTGAAACTTGACCCAGGGGCTGGTGAATCATTACTTCAGCATTAGGCAACATAAAGCGCTTACCCTTCGTTCCAGCCGCGAGAATAAAGGCTCCCATACTGGCAGCCATACCCATACAAATCGTCTGAACATCTGCCTTGATATATTGCATGGTGTCATAGATCATAAAACCGGAAGCAATCTCGCCACCCGGACTATTGATATAAAGCTGAATATCCTTCTCAGGATCTTCTGCTTCTAAAAAGAGCAATTGAGCAGTAACTAAACTAGCTGTTGTTGAGTTAACCTGATCAGACAAAATAATAATTCTCTCTTTCAGCAACCGCGAAAATATATCGTAAGAACGCTCTCCGCGGTTTGTCTGTTCAATCACCATCGGAACTAAACTCATAAGGTAATTCTCCTTTTCTAAATCTCCCTCTCCATATCTTCTCTGTCCTGACTCAAAAAACAAACTATCTTTCTTCATAATATTATCCATCCACTTTAATTAATCAGCAGATTCTTCTTCAAGTTCAACCTCTACATTGTCTATGTCTTCAGCAATATTTTCATCTGCTTCGTCCTGGGGCTTTTCATCAGTCGCTATGCCATTCTCCCGTAAAAAAGTAACAGCTTTATTATTCTTAATGGTTTCCTTTATATAGTCGAAGTCAGCAGCAAAACTCTCCCTGAACTTTTCTTCGTCCATACCGTACATGTTTGCCATGCTTTTAATTTCTGCTTCGACTTCTTCATCTGTAGCGTCAAAATTCTCTGTTGTAACTATTTTGTCTATTACCAGGCGCGACTTAATCCTCTTTTGGGCAGTGTCGTGCAACTGCATTTTAAAGCTGTCCAAAGAAGTGCCCATATATTGCAGATACTGTTCTAATTCTATGCCTTGATAGCGCATCTGATTACGCTGCTCATCTACGATACGATCGATCTCATCATGTATCATGACATGTGGAATATCTATTTCACTGTCCTCAACTAATTGGGCCAGTAGATTGTCTTCAAATTCCGCGTCCGCGGATGCGTTCGCTGCTTTTAGAAGACGTTCATAAAGGTCTGCCTTGTACTCTTCAAGGGTGTCAAATTCACTGATATCTTTAACAAATTCATCATCTACATCCGGAAGCTCTTCAGTAGTAATGTTATTAACTTTAACTTTGAAAATAACGGGCTGCCCGGCTAACGACTTTTCATGGTATTCTTCCGGGAAAGTGATGTTTAGTTCATATTCCCCGCCTACTTCTTTGCCGATCAAACCATCCTCAAAACCTGGAATAAATGTATTGGAACCAATTTTCAGATCGTAGTCCGCTCCTTTACCACCAGCAAAGGCTACTTCATCTTTAAAGCCCTCGTAGTCGATATTTACCGTATCGCCTTTCTCGATCGGTCGATCGGTAACAGGAACCAAGCGAGCCACTTTCTTGCGCTCTCGTTCTATATCTCTTTCTAAATCTTCATCAGTAACTTCTACAGGAGGACGATAAGCTGTAATGCCTTTATATTCACCTAGCGTAACTTCAGGCTTAACAGCTACATCAACTGTAAAGACTAAACCATTGTCTCCGCCAATTTCCAAGACATCCAGTTCCGGACTGGAAAAAGGCTTAATATCGTGCTCTTCCAAGGCCTCTCTATAAGCAGGATCAACCGCAAAACCGAGCGCGTCCTCATACAAAACACCTTCGCCATAATAATTCACTACTATCGGATAAGGCACTTTACCTTTTCTAAAGCCGGGAACGCTAAAACGTTTGACATTTTTGCGATACGCGGACATAAGGGCGTTCTTGAACTCATCCTTAGGAACGGTAATAGTAAATCGCACCATATTATGTTCTTTTTTCTCTACTGTTGAAGTCATCAAGTCCTCCATTAGCTTATCTTTATTCTGATAGCTGTTCTCTATTAATTTGCGCTAGAATTTTACCATATAGATATTATAAAGTAAAAGCAAGCACCCCTCGTGAAACGCCTGCCACAGTAGCTCATT
>DUNL01000256.1 GCA_012839385.1 Clostridiaceae bacterium | reverse complement strand
GGTCAGGTATGTCCGGGTTATAATCTACCAGACGTGCTTGGATGAACTGGTGAAGAACTTGTCTTCGGATTGTCTCTCGAGTATTAGGAGCATAATTTCTTCCATATGCCTTTGCGATAAAAGCCATGATGCCCTTTGTTACCCCCAGGCTTCCGTTTTGTGCATTGGCCCACGGTGTTTCTTCGCTAAGGCCACAAAGAGCGAGTAGAGTAAGTGCCGATATTTCATTTTGTTGTGGCAGTGGCAATTCTAATTCTCTCAGTATCTCCTGGGCTTCCTCAATCTTACCCATAGGTACCAGTGCCTCCCATGGTCTCTTGGGACTGTAGCCAGTCATCGATCTCGTCGGATTGAACTCGTTTAGCGATCAATTGACGTCCGAATTCCCGAATAATTTCTATTGGAGGTAACGGCATATTTCGTAGCTCTTCTGCGCTAACCTGTGTGTTACCGTTGCTGGTTCGAAAATAGGTGTCTAGTATTCGGGAATTGAATAGTGCAGCAATTCCATATGCTTCATTCTCGGTAAGCTCTCCGTTCGGGCGATGAATATAGTTAAGGTGGTTTTCTATCCCAATCCATTTACAGTCAATTTCTCTTGCAAGAATAGGAGCAGAGACTAAGCGTCGACTTTCTTCCTTAGAGCTGAACCGACGCATGACTACATAGTTCTTTTTCGGAAGCAAGAGAGCCAGCGATGATTCAGAGATGTCGATGTATTGGCACTTCTCAAGTCCAGTAATGGGCCATCTGATATCCATGGAGCCTACGTGTTGCATCCAGATAAGAGGTGCCGATTCTTCTGTGGGCGACCATAGCAAATGCTCTTGTGCTCTAAAGGGCACTACTGGACCTGTGCTCACTTCTAATCCGTAGGAGTGAAGGTTTCCTTTCCATGATCGAACCAATTTAACAACCTTCGTTTCTCTGCCCGTAACGGGTATTGACAATACTCTGTTTGTATCATCTTTCTGAAGAATATCGCTTATTCCCACATCAATTGAGGTTATGTTTTCAAGATCGGTAACGCCATTACTATAAGAGACTGAAACTGGGTACCATATATCCCAGTCTTCATCCTTTTGAGAAACCATGACTACGTTCTCCTGGAGAACACTGTCGCGATCGAAGGCTTCCTTGCGGCTTCCAAAAAGATGAATCCATGTGGGGCGTACAACCCGAAAGAACCAGCGTCTAAAAGCTTTAAAGTAGCTTCCCGTAGAGAAACTCCGGGGTGTAATACTGATCAATTTACCGCCCGGATTGAGTAGCGCAGCAGACAAAGCCATGAAAAAAGCATAGATGTTTGGTTGTCCGTAGACGATCTGGAGAACAGCTTGTGCCCGGGGATCGTCTTTTCTGACCTTGAAATAAGGCGGATTTGTGATCACAAAATCATATGTTGGCTCCACCGTAGACCGAAGAGCCTTTGCATTGGCCAAGACAAAATCATCGGTGCGTATCTGATAACTAAACCTGATTCCACGCTCGCCCAGCCAGTCACCTAAATGATCTAG
>DUNL01000084.1 GCA_012839385.1 Clostridiaceae bacterium | reverse complement strand
TATTATTTAAATATAGATAATATTGCAGATTGAAGGAAGGGATACATCCTTGAAGTAATTTATAGGCAAATTCGGCAACTGCTGTTTGCCCGCTAAGGCATATGTTATCTATTTATATTCTTTCAACTCTGCTTCTTATTAAACCGAGATGCCGGCAGGGGGCTTATATGTGGTGGCTTGTTGTTCCAATTGCTTTTATTATCTTACTCGGCTTCGCCATAATCCGCGCGATAATAATCAAGGCTGACCCGCCACAGCCACGACTAGAAGCTCCCTCCGGTAAAGAGTTGGAACGAGCGGGAATTGTCTTGTCCGAGATGGTACAAAAACCAACCATATCTCATGTAGACGGTCATGAAGATGACCTCGCGCCATTTTTTGAGTTCCAAGATGTCTTGACTCGACACTTCCCTCTTCTTCACCACCATCTTAGTAAAGAAGTTATTGATGGCAGCCTTATATATTGTTGGCAAAATAGTAATAGAGGAAGAGAAAGCTCAACCGACACAGCTACACCCGCGACCAAGATGAAATTTAACAATCACTCTTCAGGCTCGGATGAGCATTTGGTCGCGGACAAAATCAAGCCCACGTTTGATAGAAAGTCCAAACAAGATACAAAAAAACCAATTTTACTCATCGCCCATCAAGATGTAGTCCCCGCGACCGCGGAGGGCTGGCGTTTTCCACCGTTTTCAGGGACATTGAGTGAAGGCTCGGTCTGGGGGCGCGGAGCTCTCGATTGCAAGAGCATGATATACGCCATATTAGAGGGCATTGAACAGCTATTATCTGAAAACTTCACGCCATCTTGTGATATTTGGCTAGCCTTTTCCACCAATGAGGAAACATCAGGCGCGGGCGCGCCCACGATTAGTCGTATTTTCGAGGAAAGAGGGCTCTATTTCCGGTTAGTCCTTGACGAGGGCGGAGCAGTTTTGGAAGATGCCCTGCCCGGCATGGACAGGCCGTTCGCTATGATTGGTGTCGCTGAGAAAGGTTATCTTGATCTAAAAATTACAGCCCAGGGTAGCGGTGGACATTCCAGCACACCGCCTGACAATACACCTTTGGCAAGGCTGGCTCGGTTCATTACCGCGATAGAACGCAAGCCCCCGTTCAAAAAAGTATTGTCTCGCGAGACACGCGCCATGATGCGAGCCACCGCGCCTTCGCTTCCTTTTTTACTACGCTTCCTTTTCGGCAATCTATGGCTGACAGCGCCCCTGATTAAGTTTGCGCTACCTAGAGTTTCCACGTTCGGGCGAGCTATGTTGGCCACGACTTGTACTTTTACTATGGCGGAAGGTTCTGAGGCATCCAATGTAATACCGAATGAGGCATCAGTAATAGCCAATTTGCGACCCGCTACTCATCAAGGAGTGGATGCTTCTCTGGCAGCTTTACACCCGTTATTAAAGAAAAACGAACTCAGCGCGGATTTTCTCATCGCTCAAGAACCTAGTCCAGTTAGCGATATAACCGATCCCCGTTACCAGGACTTCGTAGCTGTAATCAAAGACTGCTTCCCGGATTGCGGCGTCTCGCCCTATCTGGTTATGGGTGGCACTGACGCCCGTAATTATACCAATGTCAGTGATATGGTTTTACGCTTTCAGCCAATCCGTATGACGCAGGAAGAGCTGGGCGCGATGCATGGTATTGACGAACGTATTTCGGTACAATCTGTAGCAGAAGGCGCGGTATTTATAAAGCAATTAATTAAAAAATTATGCTGATTGCCTGCTGACAAAAATAGTTATCGTTGGTATTTTCACTAGCCTTCAGCCATGCTTAAGATCCCGAACAGTTGTTAGCGGATGGTGAAGAAAAATATTTATTAATCAAAAGACTTTTACAAATAATATTGGAGATGCATATGGATAATCAGCCTCAACTGAACTCTTCACTGCGCATAGAACGTCGCTCTTATCTAATGTCCCTTTTCATTCTCCTGGCCTTAATCATCGTGGCAGGGATTTTGACTTCAGTTGTCCCGCAGGGCAGTTATCAAAGGATTGAAACTGACGGTCAGGTAAAAATCATAGCTGATTCTTATCAGCGCGTGGAGGGAGATAAACTCCCTATCTGGCGCTGGTTTACAGCACCGATCGAGGTTTTGTGGGGCAGTGACGCTTTAGTAATATGGATGATAATTCTCTTCCTTGTTTTTATTGGTGGTTCTTTTGCTATCTTAACTAAAAGCGGCATGATAGTCCGTCTCATGCAAAAATTGGTCAAACGCTTTGAGCACAGTCGTTTTCAACTCATGGCGGGACTTATTCTTTTCTTTATGTTATTCGGATCAGTATTCGGTATTTTTGAGGAGATGGTAGTTTTGGTGCCGCTAGTTCTGGTTCTGGCGCGTAGTTTGGGCTGGGATGAACTTACCGGCCTGGGCATGAGTCTATTAGCCTCAGGACTGGGTTTCTCCGTAGCGACTTTGAATCCATTCACTCTGGGCGTCGCGCAACAGGTAGCCGGCTTACCGGCATATTCAGGTCTGTGGCTACGCCTGCCACTATTCTTACTTGTCTACGCTATACTCTTTGGCTTTCTCTATCGCTATGCTCGTCAAGTGGAAAAAGCTCCTTCTCTAGTTGCCAATGAAGCGGTTACAGATCATCAGGTACCGGCGACAGGGTCGAATATCGCGGCAATTGACCGCGCGATTCGCGTCTTTGGTATCTTTTTGTTGATCATACCGTTACTCACAATTGTGGGATTTTTCTGGAAGACTCTATCTAATGTGTTATTCCCAATTATCGCTCTTCTTTTTCTGAGCGGGGGACTGGTTGCCGGGAAAATAAGTCGCTACCGTGAAAAAGGCCTGTGGCGAGATTTACTTAGTGGTGTAGTCGGAATTGCCCCGGCTATCATATTGATCCTGATGGCCTCCAGCATAAAGCATATTGTTGTTACCGGCGGTATTATGGACACCCTTCTCTACACCATTGTCGCTCGTATATCGGGGCTTTCTCCTGCCGTCGCCCTAATCGCCATTTTCCTGATTGTTATGACACTGAATTTCTTTATAAGCTCCGGTTCTGCCAAAGCCCTACTAGTATTACCGATTCTTATACCTCTAGTAGACATGATCGGCATCACGCGCCAAACCGCGGTTCAATCCTATCTCTTTGGCGACGGTTTCAGTAATGTGCTTTTCCCGACTAACGCTGTATTGATGATTGCCCTCGGACTTTCCAGTGTCAGTTGGCCACGCTGGCTTCGTTTCACTTTACCATTACAACTCTTGTTGATAATTGTCTCCATCGCTTGGCTCTTTCTGTGCCTAGTTATAGGTTATGGTCCTATGTAAAAAGAGAAAACCGACAATTGAGAACAACGACAAGTTAAAAAGAAGGATCCCGAGACCAGCCTCGCGGGATCTTTAATTAACAATTGTTATTCTTTAGCGACAACGACAGCTATTTATTTCTTTTCAAAAGTGTAGACTGTTGAAGGCATATCAAGGGTTATTACGCCATCTACCAAGGTTCCCTCATAGCTAACACCTACATCTTGATTCATCGTAAACTTCTCACCTTCCAGGGTGTAAGAGAAGGGGTATTCATTGTTGGCGATAAAAAATGTACCACGGTCAGCGCTTTCCAGCTTGATCCATTCACCCATTGTATCCAGCTCAGTACCATCATAGACATAACTGGTCGCGTCATATTGTCCCAGAATCGCTTCATCAACTGCCGCCGGTTCAGGCTCTTCTTCATCGGGCGCGTCAGCTTCCGCTTCTTTATCTTCATCCGGAGTCACTACTTCCGCTTCTTTCTCCGTTGTTTTTTCTTCGTCCTTGCCACAGCCCACAAGTACCGTAAACATACTGACGATCAGGATCAAAATAATGACCTTTGCATGTTTTTTCATTCTACTTCACCTCCATAAATGGCAAAAATATTTTGTTTAAGCAAAGCAGATTATACCACAGTTTGGACATAAAACTAGACTGTTCTAGTGAAAATTTATGAATTAGCATAAATTGTTAGTAGAAAAGAAGACAACCCATAAGGTCAAGGAACTACTCCAGAAAGATTTTCGGCAATATAACGAAAAGACATAGAACCTAGAATAGCAGATATTTACTGCGGAAAATCAAGCGCGAAAAAAGCGCGAACTTTATCCGGAGGCCCTATTCATATCCCAAGTTTAGCTATTTTCTTTACTCGTCGGGATGCCCATAGTAGTCTGCGTGCGGATCGCTATTAATCGCTAAGAATTTTACCAAGCGATCCGTGCGATTAAGCCATTCATGCGGTATTGAAGAATGGTAATGAGCGCTATCTCCCGCCGACAAAACATAAGTTTGTTTGCCCATAAGCAAAGTCAACATACCTTCCAGTATATAAATAAACTCTTCACCGGAATGAGTAAAAAGGAAAGAAGGAACAATATTATGGCTTTGCAAAATAGTAATGAGTTTGGAATCAAAGGGTCTGGGAATAAATATATCATTGTCAATCAGATCGCTAAAAATTGAATTGGAACTTTCAAGTTTAACGAATGAGCTCTGATAGCTCCGAACTATTCCGTCATGGGAATGGGGATCCTGAACGCTAAGTTCTGTCTGACCAACTCCTAAGGCCTCTGAGATCTTTTGTAAGGTTGACAGAGATATTGAAGTTAGACCTCGCTCTATCATCGACAAATAACTGATGGAAAGATCTGTTTTTTCTCCTAGATCTTTAAGTGTCATGTTTTTCTCTAGGCGTATTCTTCTTATATTACGGTGAGTATGTCTAAAGGAAAAAT
>DUNL01000249.1 GCA_012839385.1 Clostridiaceae bacterium | reverse complement strand
TGTTGTTTCGCGCGTTTGCAGGTGCCTTTGTGGATAGATTAGTTTATTCTGGAACATTTGATCCCTTTACCAATGGTCATCTTGACATTGCTTTGCGAGCTGCCAAGCTTTGTTCTGAATTGATTATTTTAGTTCTCAACAACGCGGACAAGAAATCTTTATTTTCCTTTCCGGAGCGTCTGGACATGATTAGAGAGATAGTCGCGGAGCAAGATAATATAAGAGTTGACAGTTGGCCCGGCCTATTGGTCGACTATTGCGAAAAGAATAAAGTAACAGCTATTGTTCGTGGTTTGCGTAGTGAATCTGACTTCCATTACGAAAGAATCATGGCTGTAAATAACCAGAAAATGTTACCTGAGTGTGAAACAATTTTTATGACCGCTTCACCCGAATATTCATATATCAGTTCAACGATGGTTAGAACGGTTGCCAGTTTTGGTGGTAATATAGACCATCTGGTGCCTGCGCGTATCGCGTCAATTGTTGCGGACAAGATGAAAGAATGCTGACACAAATATGTAGTTTGTGCAAAGCTCTAGATGCTTGTTACGAAACGGAGGAAGAGAAATGAGTCCTAATGATAGAGATTATCGTCAAGAAGAGATCAGACCCAGGAGGACAGCGGGACCTCGTATCGGTGAGCAAAGTGTTGATAATTTGCTGGATCGCATGGAGGCTACTCTTTCTCATGCCAAGATGATGCCTTTAAGTGACAAATGCCTTGTTGAAAAGGAAGAAATGTTGTTTTTAGTGCGCATGGTTAGAGAAGGTCTACCGGATGAATTAAGACAGGCCAAGTGGCTACTGGATCAGAACAGGCAGTTGATCGCTGAGGCACGTAAAGAGGCTGACAGTATAATGCGTGATGCCCAGGCACAAATGGCCAGAATGATTGATGAACATGAAATAACCATTAAAGCGCGTGAGGAAGCAACCGCTTTAATTGAAGACTCGACTCGTCAGAGTACAGATATCCGTAATAGCGCTCTAAAATACACGCATGACATTTTAACTGATTTGGAAGATCAATTGGCTGAAATTCTATCTTTCGTTACTAAAAATAAGAAAGAGCTTGAGTAGCAATGGTTAAAAGGGTAGGCAAGCTGGTTATCGTTTTGGTAATCAGCTTGTTAGTATTTACTGCTTGCGGAGTAGCAGAAATAGTAGAAGTTGGTTGGAGCGGTAAAGAAACTTCTTCTCCGAATGTAGACGAGCGTTCTTTGGAGGAACAAATAGATCATATCCTTAAATTAGTTTCGCGGAGAGACAATGAGCTACTAAAAAATTACTTGACCAGTGAATCTTTGTCCAAGTACGGTGATGATCATATCGTCAATCGTCAGCAAGAAATTGACAAAAAGCTGGGTGTGAAACAGATTCACTTGCGAGATGTAAAAATTGTCGACATGCTTTCCGATCAGAACATTAAGGTTTATGAGGCGATCATGAGTTTTTCCACTGACTATGGTCCGGTGGAACGACCATTAACTTTAACTTTTATCCATAACCAGGATCAGGGGCGCTGGGAGTTGGAATGGACTCCCGCCACGATTTTCCCCGGACTTACTGTGAGTAACGATATAATAGTTGAACGATTGCAGGCCCCAAGGGGTACAATTTTTGATCGTAGCGGTCGTGAGTTGGCAGTTGACGGTTTGAGTCAACAGGTGGGCGCTGTTTCCGGAATTTATGATATGTCTAAGCATGCCGAGGTAGCAGAGCTTTTAGGGATGACTACCGCGGAGGTTGAGAAGAAAATGACCCAATCCTGGATTAAGGACAATATGTTTGTTCCTTTACAGATTAAAGCCTCCTATACCCCTGAACAAACAGCCCATTTTGCCAATTACGGTCTTTCCGTACGTACTATCGGTTCCCGACAATACCCCTATGATGAAGCTCTCGCTCATCTTATTGGCTATATGGGCGATGTTGTCTTTGAAGATGAGAATGATCCTAAACATGAGCATTACCGCTTAGGTGACAAGGAAGGCAAAAGAGGGCTAGAAGCTCATTTTGAGGAAGAGTTGCGTCCGGTTAGGGGAGTGAGAGTTAGTTTGACAGGAGCCAGTAATGAAATCTTGTTTGAGCGAGCCGCTGTTCCGGGTAAAAACTTTTATCTGACTATAGACGCTGAGTTACAACAAAAAATATATGATGTGATGAAAGACGATATGGCGTCAACCACCGCTCTTGATCCCGTTACTGGAGATATATTGGCCTTGGTTAGTACACCGGCCTTTAGTCCCAGCGCTATGACAATGGGTATTAGTGGTCATGACTATAAATTATTGACCTCTGATCCGAAGAAACCGATGTTTAATAGATTTCAAATGAGATATGCGCCAGGGTCCACCTTTAAGATACCTACTTCCATCGCGGCCTGGAATAGCGGTGTGCTTACAGAAGCAACAGTCAAAACTATTTTGGGCAAGAGGTGGCAAGCTGACGACTCTTGGGGTGGATATCATGTTTCCAGACTGGTAGAAAATAATAAGCCGCAAGATGGTATTGACGCTATCGCTATTTCCGATAATATTTTCTTCGCGCAATTAGCTGTAGAGATGGGAGCGGATACTTTTTATCAGGAATTGGTAAAACAGGGTCTGACCGAGAAGGTGCCCTCTGAGTATCCATTTTATACCAGTCAAATCACGAATGAGGGTACAGTTGGTTCTGAAGTCATGATGGCCGATACAGCTTATGGTCAAGGTCAGCTCCAGATAACTCAAGTCCATCTCGCTGCTATCTATGCCAGTTTAGTCAACGGCGGCAATATATATGAGCCTCATGTCTTGAAAGATAATGAACGGATTGTCTGGAAAAGTAATATTTGTGATCAAACAGGCTTGCAATTTTTTAGGCAGGGAATGCGCAAAGCTGTAGAAACTACACACAAAAGAAATGTTGGTAGGGATTATGCCCAATTTGCCGGCAAGTCCGGTACTGTCCAGCGCGGCTGGGATAAAGATTTGGGTAGAGAAGTAATAGATACCTGGTTTATAGGATTTGATAATGATGATCCTACCATGATTCTAGTAACGCAACTACAGGATATGCAAAGAAGGAAAGACAATGTAACCGCTTTTTCTCGCTGGGGGGAATTGATGGATAGCATCTACGCTGATGGTAAATATACGGTGCCATAAAAGGTAATTACATGTCAGAGAGGAAGAGAAAAAAGGAAAAAAGTGTTCGCAACCTCATCCCAATTGCTCCGCGCTTAATTTTTTATATTTTGGTATCCGCCTGGTTACTAACCGGTGTTTGTCTACAGCTAATATCTCCGTCATCCGATTTGCAATTCCTTTCGCTTGAATATGCGCGTTCTATTCCTACTCTTCCTTATTTGTTGAGTGCTTTGATCGGTATTGTGCTGGCAGTTATCTTACTATTAGTTCCTGTAAAGATTGACAAAATCAAATTGGGCGTGTTTCTACTATTAGCGTCACTTTGGGTTTTCTTGATTCATTTGTGGTTTTTGGTGTTTTATCAGTACGGTTCACAAAGTTCTTTTTCTTATGCTGTAGGTTTCCTGTTAATGTCTATTATATTGTTAGCTGAGACTCGTAGATTTTTACTTGGAAATAAAGAAAAGATAGTATTACATTACGCTACTTTACTAATATTTATTATTGGCTTAGTTTTTTTCGCCCTTAATCTTATCAAGATCGTACTCCTTTTAGCTAATGTGAGTGAAGCGGAACTGAATCTTACGCCTCAACTGATTTTGACTATTTTCCTTGCTGTTCAGGGCGCTCTGGCAGGAGCTGTTGTAGCCCATTTGTTTCCTGATGTATCAATCATTAAAAGACCCATTAATCATACTGACAAGATGAGTAAGCAGTATATTATTATTGGACTGGCTTTAATCATTCATATATTTTTGTTTGGTTATATCTTATATGTGCGAACTTCCACTCTGGCAACTCCTACATACGATTTAGGAATCTTTGCGCAAATGTTCCACAATATGGCAACCACGGGGCTACCCGTCACTACTTTGGAGCGTAGCTATGAATTAAGTCATTTCCACGTCCATCTGTCACCTGTCTACTACTTATTACTGCCCATCTATTATCTGACCAGAAGTGTAATAGTATTACAACTTTCTCAGATCGCGCTGGTAGCTTCAGGTGTTATTCCTTTGCTCCTGATCACAAGATTTTTGAATTGGCCCAAGCGTAGAAGCTTAGTGTTTTCTTTACTCTATTTGACTTATCCTGCTCTCAGTGGCAGCAGTATGTACGACCTGCATGAAAATTTTTTCCTGGCGCCGTTTTTACTTTGGTTGTTGTATTTTGTACTACGACAAAACGCGTTCGGCACATTTGCTTTTTCTATTTTGATTTTATCTATTAAAGAAGACGCCGCGATATATGTGGTCTTTGTGGCTATTTGGATTCTCTTGTCAGACAGAACTAATAAAAAACATGGCATGATTATGTTGCTAATAAGTCTTTTGTGGTTTGTTCTGGCATTATATTGGCTGTATACAAGAGGCTTGGGAGCTATGGACAGCCGTTTTTCCAATCTCATGGCCTGGCCGGAATATGGTTTGCCGGGTGTAGTTCTTACCAGCTTGTTGCATCCCGCCTATGCCCTGACAAGGATTTTTACTGCCAACAAAATTGTCTATATTCTGAAAATGATGTTGCCACTAGCTTTCTTACCACTGCTGAGACGCTGGTGCGCGGACCATGTACTTGTGTTACCTTGGTTAATCATTAATTTGTTGTCTGATTATCAGTATCAACATAATATTAATTTCCAATATCATTATGGAACCGGTGTTCTCCTCATTTTTGTGACTCTATTGGCTGTAGATGATATGTTTAGACACAGTCGTAGCTTCTATCAAGAGGTGTTGCCACGGCAGGCTAAGTTGCGTCAAGTGACTTTTGCGGAGCCTAAAACGATCCCTTTTCAGAAACAATACTCGTCCAAGTCCTATTTGGCTCTGTGTATTATTTCCGGAGTCATCTTGGTTTCCTCATTCTATTTGGGGGCGTCAGTCTTTAGAGGCCACTATGTTGAACATAGCACGGTTAAGTCGCGACAGAAAGTCGCCAATGTGATGAAAGTGGAGATGGACAAAATACCGTCCACAGCATCAGTCAAAGCCACTACATGGCTAACAACTTACTTGTCTAATAGAGAGAAGTTGATCGACCTTAGTTATGAGGAGCTTGACAATGCTGAAACTTGGCTGGCTGATTATATCGTGATTGATCAGCGTTATAAAAGACGCGAGGCTTTTGAGGACAGGATTGAGATAGCTATCTCTCAGGGCTACCGAATCACGGTTGATCTGCCGGAGAAAATCCTGATTCTACAATTACCCTCTTCTAATTAATGTTTTTAACGGTAATGGATGGTACTTATCTGTATAAGGCTCTATGTAATAATTAGCTCTAAATACTATTTATAAACTTAGTTGAAGTATAAAGGCTTAAAAAAATGTATAATACTAGCTATAGGTTCTGTTAGAAAGAAGGAAGAGTTATGCTATTGGATTTACATGGTGATATTTGGACAGATGTAACGGTAAAAAGATTGGAAGGGATGAAGTCTGTAATTAAGACAAGGCATTTGGAGAAATTCCGCAAGGGTGGTCTCAGCGGAGGAGTTTTCATTGTCTGGTCTGATCCGCCACATGATAAAAGATCCAGGGACCGCATGATAGAAAGTCTTGGCGCCATGTCAGCTGAGCTATGGGAAAACAAAGATATTATACAGGTGGTCACAGAACCGGATCATTTTCTGGAAGCTGTGGCGGCAGATAAGCTGGGCGTGATGCTTGGGATTGAAGGACTGAGCAGTATAGGTACTGATGTAGAAATGATATATGCCTTTGAACGTATGGGCTTTCGCCTCGCTATGTTGACCTGGAACGAGACAAATGATCTTTCAACCGGTCCGCAGGGAGATCCGGATCGAGGCCTGACTGATTATGGTCGTGAGGCTGTTCGTATCATGAATGAGCTTAAGATGATTGTTGATGTGGCTCATACAAATGAAAAATCGTTCTGGGATATTATAGAAACATCCTCTGCCCCTGTTATTGCTTCACATTCTAATGTGCGCGAATTATGTGATGTTCCTAGAAATCTTTGGAACGATCAGATTGATGCTATTCGACAAAAAGAGGGCATGGTAGGAATAAATGTCTTCAATGAATTTGTCAGTAAGGATAAAAGTGAGCATACTCTAGAACGCTTAGTAGATCATATTGATTATCTGGTTGAGCGTATGGGAGTAGATTATGTCGGCTTCGGTTTTGATTTTGATGATTATCTCAATCTCGATACCCTGGCTAGCTTTAGTTCAAGTCCCGACCATGGTCTGGAGGGGCTTCAAAACATCGGTGACGCTCCCAACCTACTTGCAGAGTTGGAGCGTAGAGGATATTCGTCCGTGGATATTAAGAAGTTATCGGGAGAGAACTTCATAAATTTCTACAGGCGAATCAGGTCGTGATTTGCCTGCAAGCAAGTCATGTTGTTTTGTTAAATAGGCATAGGCGTAAATAGTATTTACATTTCGAAAAATAGTGGAGGTTTGTATGTTTACTGTTATTGCTAATTCTTTGATTAGCGCGGACAATACGTGGGCCTTATGGGCAATTCTGGTTCTGATAACATGCATCTCAATTTATCTGGAGCAGAAGTACAACTGGGCAGCGAAAATTACCGGTGCTATCATTGGTTTGCTGATTGCCATGTTGTTGGCAAACTTTAATGTTATTCCCACAGACGCTCCTGTTTATGACACAATCTGGGGATACGTTGTGCCGCTGGGTATTCCGCTACTACTTTTCAATGCCAATCTGAAGAAAATCTGGCGTGAAAGTGGCAGAATACTGGCCATGTTTTTGCTGTCTGCCCTAGGTACTTTCTTGGGTGTTTTCGTTTCCTTCTTTCTGCTCAAGGGTGTTATCGCACAGTTGGCTCCGGCCTCGGCCTTGATGACCGGAACCTATATCGGTGGTGGTGTCAACTTTGCCGCCATGGCAGCTCAGTTTGAGGTGGCTACCAAAGTAACAGCTTGGAAAGTAGCGGAATTGACGGTAGCGGACAATCTATTGATGGCTCTTTACTTCTTTGTCTTGCTGGCGATTCCCTCGATAAGTTTCTTCCGCAAGCATTATAATCATCCGCATGTTGATGAGGTAGAATCTAGCACAGAAGATGAGGGTAGTACCTTAGCAGCCCAGTATTGGAATCCAAAGAATATATCCTTATTAGACATTGCAAAGGGGATGGCTACTTCATTTATGATCGTCTGGATTTCAACAGAGTTAGCCAATTGGTTCGCCGATCTGATCCCGGTTCCGCAGGTTTCTGCTAATGTCGGCGAGTTCTTTCAATCGCTGGCCGGTAATTTCCTGGGTAGTCAATACCTGTGGATAACAACTATTACCATGTTACTGGCCACTTTCTTGCCTAATTTTGTGGGTAATATCAATGGCGCACAGGAGTTGGGTACATTCCTGATCTATATCTTCTTGGTTGTCATTGGTGTACCGGCTTCCATACCGCAGATTATCAAGAACGCGCCGTTACTGCTGGTGTTCGCGGGAATTATTGTCTTAGTCAATATGCTGGTATCGCTAGGATTGGGCAAACTCTTCAAATTTGATTTGGAAGAAATACTGCTCTGTTCTAACGCTAATATCGGTGGCCCGACTACAGCCGCGGCTATGGCTATCTCTAAAGGTTGGACTAAGCTGGTTGGTCCCATTATTCTGGCCGGAATCTTTGGTTATGTCATTGGAAACTATCTCGGCGTTTTGATGGGGACTTTGTTAAGCAACTTCCAGCCCTGGTAAGTACAGCGAATATCTTTTTATTTTATTTTACAGGGTAGTGCCTTGCTACAGGAGAGTAGGCGGGCACTACCCTTATTTTTAACTCAGATACGTCTGCTCTGCTAAAAGTCGTCGGTTGGCTGACCCTGTCAGGCCCGCTAAGCTGTAAAATTTTTACTGAAGTGTCGAAGGCGATCAGATAAGTACCGAGGTCTATGGACAGTATCTTCCTGCTCCAAAGTTTGTTTCGTGCAACCGTGGTGTCCAATGGTTTCAAAAAGATTATGGTGGAGGCGGTGGGATTCGAACCCACGTGCCGGTCACCCGACAAATGCTTTTCGAGAGCACCCCGTTACGACCACTTCGGTACGCCTCCATAATTATGAAAATGTCTTGCTGCCCAATAGTCACAGCTGTTAGATTATAGGCCAGTGATCTCTTGATCGTCAAGAATATGAGTATTTGTGAGAGCCTTATTAATATATGAATGGCAATGGTTTAGGATATAAGAAGAGGATGTCCGAAACTCTTTCTAGTTTTCAGACATCCTCTTTTGTTTAATTACCTGCTAACTTGCTTGAGTTATATCCAACTTTATTAAATCATTCACTGTCCGCGGCTTTAGCCATGGCCGGAGTGCCTTTTTCCGGCGAAGCAGACGCGGCATCCTCTCCAGATAGTAGTTCGCTCTTGGGTTGCTTGCGTTGCCAGGCGTGCATAGCGAGAGACAAGGCAATAACACCGTACGATACAAAGACACGGAAGTATTCACCGACCTGAGCGTCTCCAAAGAGCTGATTACCGGCCTGTGGAGCTATGATAAACAGTAGATGGAAGAGCGTAACTCCAATCAAAGCCTGCTTGTTGGTAGCTTTACTGACGGAGGCGCCTCCGACCAGTAGCGCCGCGACGGCGAATTGTCCGATCTGCAGGTGGGCTCCGTAAGTAGAGAAGGTGCCGATATTTTGCAGATAGATCAATTGTCCCCAACAAGCGAGAAGTGTGGAGAGCATCATAGCGATTACTCTGGTACGATCAACATTGATACCTGAGGCGGAGGCAACCGTCTGACTCTGCCCAACAGTTCTCATATTTTGTCCCAAACGCGTATTCAGGAGCCCGTTATTAAAGGCACAGAGACCTGCGATCAGCACGTAGGGAAGTACCGGTAAGTTGACTGACATTAACAGCTTTTCAATGCTGGGTATATAGGTCAAACCATAAACCACTACCGCTAAGACAATCATAAAAATATTACGGATTGGTGAGTAATCAGGTTCAGGTTTTTGACGCTGCCTGAAGATCTGCAAGGCGTTCTTGATTATCGTATAGGCTAGAAAGAGCGGTAAGGCCACAATCAGATTTATCCTATCAGCGAAAAGATGTTTCTCAATAGCCGGTATATAGGTAATACCGTACAAGATAAGAATTGCCAGGAAAACCACGAGATCCTTGAGCTCAAATTTACGTTTTTTCCTTAAATGTAAAAACAGTTTGACAGCAGTGATGACAGCAACTACTACCAGTAAACCTAAGGCCAGATCAATTATCCTTACGCGATCCAAAGAATATTTTAAGGATCCTGTGAGGTCGATCGCGTTCTTTACTCCCATACCGCCATCAATTATATAACGTGGGTTAGTAGCGGGAATTACACCACCGATCAGGACCAAAAACAGTAGCTGATAGAGGCCGTCAGAGAAGTAGCCCAAGATCAGGCCGGCAATCATTTCAGTGCCTTTCATCTTGTTGAAAAGCTTGCCAACCAGATAACCGAAGGCTATTGCCATTGGTGTCGCGATCGCGACGGCTAACATCATGCCGCCAAAACCGGTAAATCTCCAGTATACAGTCGCGAAGACTGCGATCTGAGCCGCGATGGCTCCGATAACAATACCGAAGTTAAGCCCCATACCGGCGAAAACCGGAATTAACAAGGCCAGGACTGTAAAGCCATTACGAGAGATACGTGTAAAGACTTCTCGTAAAACTGCGTCCAACTGCATGCCGGAGACCATAAAGGCAGCGAAGCAGAGAATCGCGAATACGATCATTACTTTGTTATCAAAGAGGAGATTTTTGATGCGATCCTCCATAGTAACTTTTGTTTTAGTAACTTTATTATCTATATTAATCATCTTTGATTTCCTCCCCTCGTCTTGGACAGGGCATAGAGAATAATACCGTTGGAGATGATTATGCGCAGAACTTCAGGTAAAGTTGACACATTTATTACCTCATTAGCAACCGGTAGGGCAACTGTCAATATGCCTTGGAATAACAAAGTTCCAATGATGACGTTAGAAATCTTTGCTCTATTTACCGTTGCGCCTCCTAGTAGTACTGAGGCAACAGCGGTAAAGCCCATCATAAGTGGCGCGTTGTACAGTTGTAGGAAACCGTAGGTTTGGGCATACATAATAATGCCGATAGCACCCAAGACTGTTGAAATTGAAGTGCCCAGGATTCTCATGCGATCAACATTGATTCCATTAGAAATTGTAAACAACTCATTCTCGCCGGCAGCGCTCATCGCGATACCTGTCTTGCTGCGGAAAAAGAGCCAGACCACCAGACAACAGAGGGCGAAGAATAAGATCAGGGCAACAGGGAGAACAAAACCACCGATATCAATGGCAAGGAAATTCAGCGCTTTCGGCTGTTGCACAGAAATAGACTCTACATCACTCACTTCAGCGTATATTGTAATATTGCGAGGCACCTCATAAACTTTAGGATCGCTAAGCAAACCGCCAAAGGATTCTTGTAGGCTGGCGGTATTACGTAAACCGCTACCGATTGGCCATCCCAACTGACCATTTTTGAAGCGTAAAATAATCCAGACAATATTCATCAAAGCGATTGAAGAGAAGCCGACATAGGTTGAAACTGTCATTTCAGAGCCTTTGACTCGATTAAGCAACAAACCGTAGGCGGCGCCGACCAGAGCCGATACTACAATAGATATGGCTAATGCCAATAGCAGGGTTAACCAGGCAGCTACCGCGCCCATATGATAGAACCAGCCATTAACGAAGGCGATTTCCATCGCGATGACGACTCCCAACAGTCCGCTGACAACACCGAGGGAGATACCAAAGTTAAGACCGATGCCACTTTGTACTCCCGGAACCATTGCCAAGACAAGGATACTATACATCATCCAACGCCTGATGACGTCACTAAAGAGGAATTTGGCATCCAGCCCCAAAGCTAATGCTAAGATCAAAAGCAGGACAAAGAAAAAACCGATAATTAGTCGTGGTAGCCCTACTTTCTCAATAATATTTTTAATATTTGTCATGCTTTCACATCCTCTCTCTTCAGTCCTGACATTGCCAGTCCATAGTCGGCATCAGAATCTTCAGGATCTAAGATGGCGGAAATAGTACCTTTGGCAACGATAGCAATGCGGTCACAGAGCGAACGCAATTCCACCAGTTCAGAACTAATAACAATAATTGTCGTGCCATCATTGCGATTAATTTCGTTCAGATATTCGAGAACCAGTTTTTTAGCCCCGATATCAATTCCTCGGGTAGGTTCCGCCACGATGAGGATATTCGGTTTCAGAGTGAGGGCTCTGGCCAGACAAACTTTCTGCTGGTTGCCACCGGAAAGACTGCCGACTGATTGCTGCGGCCCTGTGCAACGAATATCCAGTAGCTCTATCATCTCATTAGTGTGTTTCAATGACTCTTTGCGATTGAGGAAACCACGCTTTAAAAATTCATTTTTAACTTGCATGGCTGAGAAAATAATATTTCTTTCGATCGACTCACTAAGTAAGAGTCCGACTCCCCGGCGATCCTCGGAAACAAAAGCTATGTCTTTACGTAAAGCTTCTCCGCGTTTACTGAGATCAAGCTTTTCTCCATGAACCAATACTTCGCCGCTGGTCTCGTACAAGCCCTGGATGCCGTTGTGAATACCGATTTTTCCTTGCCCGGCCAATCCGCCAAAACCAAAGATTTCCCCTTTTCTGATTTTGATATTCATATTGCGTACTTCTTCACCGGGCATGTCAACACAATAATTAATTAATTCCAGGGCGATATTTTCATCATTAATATCGCGAGGATCTTCCTCGCCCTTATCTACCAATTTTTCAACTTGGCGTCCGATCATAAGCTCGGCTATATCGACTAAATTAGTTTCCGCGACATTTCTTCTCGCTATGAATTCTCCGTCACGGAGAATAGTAAGACTATCAGCAACCTGCATCACTTCATCTAAACGGTGAGTAATAAATACAATAGCGATACCACGCGAGGCGATTAGTCGCATAATCTCAAGTAGTCTATCCGCCTCACTCTCGGTAAGAACCGCAGTCGGCTCATCAAAAACCAGCAGTTTGATTCCGGTCTTGTCAATTTCACGAGCGATTTCAACAAATTGTTGATAACCTATTGGCATTCCCGCTACTCTGGCATACTCTTCGATATTCATCATACCGATGGAATCCAGTGATTTTCGGCTATCCTCAGCCATTTTATCCCACAACAGACGGTCTAAATCATCGCCAAAGGCTTTTTCAAGAAAAGGCACTATCGAAGGTTGCCCTATTTCTCGACCAACTTTAATATTTTCAGTTACCGTGAAGTTGGGAATAAGCATAAACTCTTGGTGGACCATACCGATACCATAATTCATGGCATCATGAGGGTTTAAGATATTAATTTCTTGGCCGGCTAATTTAACTTGACCTTCAAAACCGCCGGTTTGATGAATAACGGGCATACCAAACAAGACATTCATCAGTGTGGATTTGCCTGCTCCATTTTCTCCCATGAGAGCATGGATTTCACCTGCTTTCACCTGGAGATCAACATTTTTGAGCACTTTGTTACCAAAAAACTCTTTATTTATGTTGTTCATAGACAACAAATAATCCGTCTCCAAAATAACCTCCCCTAGATTTTAAAAAGGGCATCGGTTATCTGATAAGATATGCCGATGCCCAAGATAACTAGACTTTCTGACTTTTGTTCTTAGTATTATTTACTGAAATCATAGAAAGGAGCTAGGAACAGGAAGAAGTTTTCCAGTTCACCCTTTTCCGGATCAACATAATTAGTGATCTGGATATCTTCTGCGTTACGACCGGCAGCTACTTCACGAACAGTATCCTTGTAAGCTTCGAGATCATCACGCTCAACTTCGCCATCAAGCCATTTCATAGCGAAAGTTACACCGGCGTCAATCATCAACATATTTAAAGGAACTCCCCATGTGGACATGCGATTTTCCTGACCACCCTCTTTGAGTTTGGCCGCGATTGAATCCAGCATATACTGTACATCGCCCTCGTGTCCTTTGACTTCAATAGACAAGGCGGCGGGATAGCCGTGATATGGGCTGGGGCAGCACTGCTGCGGCAAGATTGCTCCCTCTTCAAAAACTGTACGAATCAGTGGTTCTTGCATGGCGCAGTTAGTAGAGAAGAAAGCGGTATCTTTACCGTATTTAGCGACTTGGCGCGGCACGTCTTCAATAATAAACTGTTGGGCGCCGGAGACACCTTGGTCACCTGTGGGGTCCGGTGCGTTGACTTCTACCAATTCGAGGCCTAATTCCTCAGCTGTCTCTTTCATGATATTGAGACGATTGGCGATTGTGGCATATCCTAAGTGACGTGGGAATGAGTAGTGGACCAGAGTCTTAGCTCCCATTCTCTGAGCTTCTGTGGGAATTGTCTTACCCATGGAAATCTCATCAACTAAAGTATTGATGTCAGCTTTCTCGGCCATTACGCCGGGATCTTCAGCCACAACACCGCAGATGAACATCATCTCAGGACGAGTTTCTCTGACTTTGTCAATCGCGGCAGCTGTGCCGGGAACGGCCTGACCAACTACAATAGCCTTGACCTCGGGGTCTGAGGCCAGATTGACATACTGTGAAATAGTAGTTTCTGTCTCAGTCGCGAAGTTATCCGGATAGGTGGTGTGGACAATCTTGTCCTCACCATGTTTTTCAATTAGAGCGACGGCTTCCTGGAATTCTTCTTCGCCCTGAGAAACGGTGCCGGTTACAATACCGATTTTGTAAGGTTCGACTCCTGCGTCGGGCTCATCGGCATCAGCCTCATCAGGCTCCTCAGCGTCAGCCGGCTCTTCAGCCTCATCGGGCTCCTCAGCGTCAGCCGGTTCTTCAGCCTCATCGGGCTCCTCAGCGTCCGCCGGTTCTTCAGCCTCATCGGGCTCCTCGGCCTCGTCTGGTGCTTCAGCTACATCAGCCTCATCACCTGTCTTTTCGTTATCCTTACCACGGCAAGCCATTAGTGGCATCACTAGGGCAAGAATTACGAGAAGAATTAACATCTTCTTGAATACTTTCATTACTTTCCTCCTTTAGGAATAGATCTTTTGCCTAAACTTATAGCAAAAATTGCTTTCAGGCAACGGATTCTTACACTGCATTTTAACATGATAATTGACGGGTAGCAAGTTATTGTATTTCTATTATTGTCTTTGACTAAAAAAACGTCTACCCTTGAGAGAATCCTGTCTTTCTAATAACTGTTCTTCTTCAATCTTAGCTATTAGCGCCAGTCCAAGACTCAGATCCGGATAAATTGCATATTTTCTACAGAAAACATCAAAATCCAGTCCGGAATCAAGGAAGTTATTAGCGATATCCTTAATAAAGTGACGGCTGTTGGGATGGGCTATTGTTGTGATTAAGGGTACATTACTCCAGACAATGTTGCTCCCGCCCTTGTCGGAACGGAAGCGGAGCTTTGGATAGTTGTTGTATCTGTGCGGGAAAGCGAAATTTCTGTCTTCAATCTCAAGACATAATCTGGTCAAAGTGGTAGCCACCACTGAACGAGGATAAGCAAATTGTAAGGTCAGCCAACCATGTATATATTGTGCTCGGTTGCCTAACAGCAAGATCAGATCTTCCAGTTTTTTTATTTGGTTTTTCTTTTTTAATGTCGCTAAGACAGGGAAGAGCAAGGCTTGATCTTTCCTGGATAATTTTTGAGAGAAATCTTGAAGCTCAATATAATAATCTATTTTGTCTAATTTAGATAACAGCCAAGTGCGAGAGCTTTTTTGTTGCTCAAGTTGCATTTCTCGCGGTAATTTGAAACTGTCGCGCATAAAAGACAGAGCGTTTTGAAAACCGGGATATAGCAATTGTGCCCTGGGCACTTGTGGTATGGGATAAGTTCGCTTCACGGTTTCCGTTGTCAACTCTAAATCCGGATCAGAGTCTTCTGCTGGTAAATCGCTTAGATTATTGTTTTCGTTTTCGCTTATAATTGTGGCTTGAACTTCACTTTTATTGTCTAAGCCTGTATCCAATACCGTTTTTGTCTCCGGAGCCACCGCGTCAAGAGTCTTTATTTCATTTTTCTTTGTTTCAGCCTGAGTTGTCCCAGTTTCCTCAATCTCTTTATCTATAGTATCAGCCTGTGAGAGATCAACTTTCGCGATTGGGGAACCTTTCTCCGCTCTTAAATTTAACACTGATTTCCTAATGCCCTTCGCCATAGGTAAGGGTATAGGATCCTGCGTCTCAGTTTTTGCCGTCACAGTGTCTTCTTGTGCTTGGTCCGCAACAGCGATAGTAGTATCAACATCGGCCTTTGTTTTCTCAAGAGACGATTCTTCACGGGTAGCGGATTCATTCTGAATTTTTACTTCATTGCTTTCCAGGGCATTTTCTTCAAGTTCATTTTCTTGTTCTTGAATAGTGGCAGCGGAAGAATCGGCTTTTTGCCGCGAGTCCGGAACAAAATTTCCCGGCATTTTTAAAGGCGGTCGTCTCATTTTATCTCTCACCGGTTCCTTCGCCTGTAAGACGCAAGGCCATAGGTAAACCGTCAATCGCGTCTCGGATCTCTGCTACCACAAAGCTTAGTCGTTCTACAACTTCACCCAATCCGTCATCATATTCCGATAAAGTTTTATGAACAAATTGCGCGGACTCAGAAGTAAAATGAGTTGTATTATCACGTATAGTTCTGTTAATTTCAGACAGATTATGTACTTGCTCATCCAAATGAGACAGTAGTTTAGTGCCGTACTCTTCTTGTTTTTGTGTCATCTCAGCGGCTAGCTTAAGAGCGGAGGTCGATTCATTTATCGCGATATTTAATCTGTCACTGAAGACATCAATCTGATTAGCCAGATTGCTAATGTGCAGCGAGAGTGAACGATCTTCACCTTGATAGAGACGAGCCAGCCTATTGGTACTGTCGCCGATGGACTCCAAATAGTCTCTGATCTCCAACATCTCGTTGGCCAGGTCGTTTTTAGATAATGTCATCAGACGCAGTGCCTCAGAAATATCTTGATTGAGAGCGATGTTTTGCTCACGTGAAGTTTCCAGAGTTTTAACAGATACTCCTACATAAGCTTCTGTCTCGGCGATAAGCTGATTAAGTTTACCTAAATGGTCATTAAGAGGTTTAAGATGCTCTTCCAGGGAACCGGTAACAGCTGCCGCGAATTGAGTAGCCAGATCAGCCATGCCTTTCTCTTGTCTCTGGGTCAGATCTGTAGCTAACTGACTAAGCGTGTCAGCGGCCTGGATTATGGGAGGTGAGATTTCTTCAGACATTATGGAGCGGATACTCTTATTAACTCCTTCAGAAAATTCACCTTCTACCAGTTTCTTAGCGGTTTTGTCGAACTCAATCAGGTTATCCTTGATGGTCTGCTCATATTCAAACATACTACCTGAGAGTCTGGCCAGACCGGTTTGCTCATTGAAGACAGGATAATTATTGAGCATTGATCTGTTCATGAGATGGATATTATTCTCAGCTTTATCTGCGACCGTATGTGTCACGATATTTAAAAGATAGTATAACGCGGCGCCTGTGATCGGAGCTGCCAATAGTAACGATAGGGCGATACCGATATTATCTCGTGGCACAAAAAAAAGTGAGAAAGCTGCCGCCGCGGCGCTTAAGAAACATAGTAATAGTAAGACGCGCCCCCAGAGACCTCTGAGCACCTTTTGCTCATATGAACTCAGGAGATAGGATTTGTTAAGCCTACTGGCAGGATCATATAGCCAGTTATTATTATGCTGTTGTTCACTATAGACAGCTAGCTCTTTGAGGGCAGAATCAAGTAACGGTTCGCTGATTTCCGCCTGCTTGAGCAAAGAAATTCTGGCTTGAATATTATTTTGGTTATCCTCGCCGGGCTGAGTAACTTGTTCCAGCAAATTATTCAGCTCGGCTAGTTGTAAAGTACCGCGTCTTCCGGTTTGAAGAATTTGCCATAGAGCTACGAGGCTTAAGATGAACAGAAAAACCGGTATTGCCAAAATGAAAATGAAGTTCAGAATTGTATAAATATCATATGGAAACATGATTTCTTTAGAACCTCCACATACATATAGTCAAAAAGTCGTACCCTAATTTATCTGTAATGCAGTAATTATAGCATTGTAAGCCCAAAAAGGATAATATTTAGTATACTACATATGACCTAGTTGATACGGTCTGCTTATTGATCTTGGCGGATAATTATTTTGGATTTAGTGTTTGCTTATTTGGGGATCTATATATTCTAGCTT
>DUNL01000083.1 GCA_012839385.1 Clostridiaceae bacterium | reverse complement strand
TCATATGTGTCGCCTTTGCATTCCTGCCGGTAACATTAGGAATGGCGGCAAAAACCATTAACCCGGGGCTGGTAATGTTACCGGCAGGAATGCAAAGGCGACACATATGAGAGCCGAGACTAAGAAAGACTTCCTCGCTGCGGACTCAGATTCGGCCGAGTAAATCCTCTGGCGGTATACCGGCATCGCCATGGGGCCTAATAGCTGAGCCACAAATAAGCCTGCAGCTGAAATAGCTCCCATTTGGGCTATGGAAAAATAACCCTTTGGGACACTGGCTGCAATTCCGGCCCAACCGCCGGCCATCTTTACCCCCATAAATGCAGCAACGAGAAACCCGCTTCCGAGAATAATACCTTGTATTACGTCAGTCCACACTACCGCTAGGTACCCTCCAACTATTACATACACACCGAAAATGACGGTAGCAAGGACTCTGCTCCAAATCTGGGGTATGCCGAGAATCCACTCGATATAAGTTGCGGCGCCAATAATGTGTACGGCCAACCATCCAATTTCCGAGAGAGACATGACAACGGAAATGAGACCTCGAATGAACTTGTTACCCCCGTAATATATGGCAGCCTCTTCCGGCATTGTCATCAAAGAATACTGACGCATATTCGAGTAAAGTAACCCTGTCGCCAATATTCCGATTGCAGCCGCTATAAGATAAATAGCACCACCAAAGCCTTTGGAATAACCTAGTCCAGCAGACCCCATGCTTGAACCGGTTCCAACGATAGTTGCAAACATAGTGCCAAGTAAGAGGACAAACGGTAGCGAACGCCCTGCCAATAGAAAGTCTGCTCCAGTGCTATCTTTGCCCTTGGACATAATTATGCCGAACAACATTACAGCCGCGGAGTATACCAAGAATACTACAATCATCATTGACTTATATATCCTCCTTTCGGTTGTTCCGATATGATATAACCTGCACGATTCCTACACGCCTTGAAAGACCGTGGACTTCCAACATGCGTTGCATCTTAGTAACTTGCTCCCCTGGCTTCTATGGTCCACTTTTCTACGAAGCTGCCTGAGTTGAAGACATGGTATTCGTTGTACAGATTCACCGTTGTGCAAATATGGCTAGGTATCATGAGAATCTTGTCACCGACCGAGATCCCCAATTCCGGGTTGCTGATTCTGAGAATGGCATGCTCTTCTGACAATATCTTTACTTGTATGTCTTCCTCTGAGAGCTGAGTTAGGGCTGGTTTCTCACCTCCTCTGGTTGTCAATAAGAAGGCCGGTTCCGGGTACCCAAACTCAGATGTTGCTGTTTTCAAGCCACAATCTGCAACACAGACGCCTTGCTCCGGAGCGCTGACTACAGTGGAAACAAGAAACAAAGATTGCTCAAACGGGAGGCCTAGTTTGGCATAGCATGAATCCATGAAAACATATGAACCTGCTTCTATTTCGGTAATTCCCTCATACTGACCAGTCATGTCATAAGTACCTGTACCTCCGCCGCTTACAATTCCCGTCTTATAGCCGTTTTTCTCAAGATGCTCAGCTACTTCAACCAGTTTGAGGTTGGCTTGTGTGCAATTTTCCAGCCTTACGCTCCGCGGCTCTACCAAGACAATATGACCTTCGTATCCCAGCAATCCAGCAAATCTTAGGCCAGGAAGGCTCTTAATGAGTCTTACAAGGGAGACGGCGTCTTCTTTGCTGCGGATCCCACAGCGGCCCATCCCAATATCGACTTCTATGATTATTCCTATTGAGGAGGACATGTACCGGGCTGCTTCCGAAATTGCTTGAACATTTGTCGGATTGTCCACGCTGATTTTCATATCAGCCACCTTTGCAAGCTCTGCTATTCTTACCAGTTTTGATCTATCCACAACTTGGTTGGCAATCAGTATGTCATGTATGCCCCTTCGTACCATGACTTCTGCTTCACCTAATTTGGCACAGGTCACTCCGATTGCACCGGCCTCAACTTGGAGCTTGGCAATCTTAGGACACTTATGCGTTTTTACGTGGGGCCTTACATTCACATCAACTCGCCGTGAGAATTCTTGCATACGATGAATGTTCCTCATGAGAGCGTTAGAGTCGATCGCTAGGTACGGCGTTAAGAAATTCATATAATCCAAAGTTTGCATCCCCTTCATAAATCACTTTGATTTGCTTTCCTAGGCTTAACTCTCTATTTCATTAGGATTCGGCCTGGTCTGGCCCCGGTAGTCCGGCCATTCTCTAGCACAATGTGGCCGTTAACAATGACATA
>DUNL01000237.1 GCA_012839385.1 Clostridiaceae bacterium | reverse complement strand
TTGCCGAAGGCTATCCCTCCCGGCTAGTAGCGAAGCAAAAACGTAGTTTGATGGCACAAGTACAACAAGCTGTTTATAGTTTTCAGGCCCCTGGCATCGGGCAGGCGGTGTCTGAGTTGTTCGCTTCTGATAAGCCACTACCGGTCACTAAGCATAGCAAGAGAGGGAATCGCGAAATTGATCTCCGCCCCCTGCTGGTAGAGTTGATATCATGTTCTGACGACAATGCGACAATACTGGCGCGAGCCGGCAGCGCCGCCAATTTGCGTCCCGATTTATTTTTGGAAGCTTTGTCTAAAGCGACAGGCTATCCACAGTCACAAGCTTTGGCCGCGAGGATAATAAGAGAACGCTTAGTGCTGAATTCTGAGACATAATGTACCGGAATCGTGTATAGTAGTTTAACGGATAGGAGTTACTAAATGTCAGAGAATATTTTTCATCTACCAGGATATTTTGCCTCCGGCATGGTGGTACAGCAACAGGTAGCGCTGCGTGTCCCGGGCATCTATGAGCCTGAGCAGGAGATCGGCGTTAAGCTGTATCGCCAACCCGCGGATGGACATATTGTTACTGATTTAGAAACTCAATATGGCTTGATTTATGAGGACAAAGATAAGACGGATCGTCGGGGCCGTTTCAATTTTAAATTGCCGGCCTTGGAGGCCTCTTTAGACCCCTATACGCTCGTTCTTGAAAGTCGCGAAGCGTCATTGAGATTTGAGGATATTCTAGTTGGTGAAGTTTGGTTCGCGGCTGGTCAGGACAATATGGCGATGCCGGTAGGTAATTGTGATCTTGCTTCACGCTTAGATTTAACGGCTACGATGAATCATATCCGCGTCTTTACTATGGCGGAAGATGGTCTTGACGATAATATGATGCAGTATAGTTATTATCCGGTAGGTTATATCGCGGGCGGTAGCTGGCGCCGCGGCAGCCATCCGGAAGAGATGGCCGTGGTGTCCGGAATCGCCTATTCGTTCGCCTTAAAATTAGAAGAAGCTTTGCTACTACCGATCGGTATTTACGACGTGGCCTGCGCCGGCACCTATATTCATAGCTGGTTGCCCCGCGAGATTATAGAACATGATCCTTATTTTAAAAACCATGTGCGGGAATTACATTTGTATCGCGATCAGGATAATTGGAATAGCGTAAATCCGACCAAAAAGCGGACACCGGGGCAAGAAAGAATTGTCGATAGTCCGGTTCAAACCGTGAGAAGATTAAAGCTGAATAATGGACTTGAAGTTCCGCAGAGCAGAAATTTTCAACCTCGTTGTCAACCGTCCACCATGTTTAACCACAAACTGGCACCTTTTATCGGTCTGGGAGTTCGAGGCGTGCTTTGGTATCAAGGCGAGAGCGATTCGGACAGCCCCGACTATTACGCGAAAGTATTCCCGGTTTTGGTTTCCGTGCTTAAAGAAATGTTTTCCGCCCCTCAGGATGATCTAAGCCTTATCTACAGTCAGATAGCGGCCTATTGCTATCCGGGCGCGGACTTTAAATCAGTTGTCAGCTTTAATGAAACTTTGACCGGCTTGAGACGTAAGTTGCCCTTGAAAGCAGGAATGGTTACGATTTCTGACTTACCTTTAGATTATAATATTGATGCCGAGACCTATCGTTACCCGGCGCACCCACTCGCCAAAGAAGCTATTGGCAGACGGATGGCCAATGTTTCTTTAGGTTTGGCTTATGGATATGATCTTCCGACCTCCGCCCCCGAGCCGATAGCCGTGGAGAAAGTTGGCAACAAATTTATCATTGACTTTGACAAATTTGGCAAATCGGTACAGGGCCTAATTCTTCGGCCCGGGACCTTTAATCTGGATGGCTTCGCTATTTGCGGTGAGGATCGCGTCTTTGTCAAGGCTAAAGCCAGAATTTTGTATGGAGTGAAGGTCATTGTCTGGCATGATGAACTGGCAGACCCGGTTTCACTGACTTACGCTTATTCTAATTTTAATCGCGAAGCAAATCTTACCGGTCCTGACGGAATGCCGATACCCGCCTTTCGACTCGATACTGAGCCGTCGGAATATTATAAACCACAGGTGTGGATGGAGTGCGACAGGCTCTCTGACTTTGTCTGGGTAGAGCTCTTGGCGGAGCCCTTACGCGTACATGAAAAAGATTGGCCGGGTGAGCGAGAACTCTGGAAGGTCAGTTCCGGTCGCGGTGAGTTGAAGCTGGTGCCGGGACACGAAAATGAAGCGGAGCAGATAATAAAAGCCGAATATAGAAATGCTGACGACAGGCCGCTGGTGCTTGAACCTCAATTAGGCTTTGTCTCATCATATCCGCCACTGGATCTTTCCGGTTGGGAACAGCTGGAAGTACTATACTCTAATCCCGATCTGAGAGAGAAAAAATTAGGTTTGGAAATGGAAGATGAAAATCAAGTCATCTACACCTTTCCGGAATGCCCGATAGAAGCACAACCATATTTACAGACTGCCCGCTTTTCACTAGCCGGGGCCCAATTGAATCTGGAGCGCATCGTTCGCGTCTCCTTCGCGATTCAGGATCCGGGCGGCAAGGGCAGTTTAGACTTTGAACGTATAACAACATCTAGGAGACAGACATGGCAAGAATAGACGCTATAGCGACGACTTTTAATCCCAATGAGAAAGAGCGGCAGATTTATCAAGAATGGCTTGACAGCAAAGCTTTTGCCGCCACCCCTAATCAAGAAAAGGAACCTTATTGTATTGTCATGCCGCCACCCAATATAACGGGACATTTGCATATGGGGCATGCTCTCGACAACACTTTACAAGATCTACTCATTCGCTGGCGCCGGTTGCAAGGTTATGAGACTCTCTGGCTGCCCGGCACCGATCACGCCGCTATCGCGACTGAAGCCAAGATAGTTGAAGCCATGCGAGAGGAAGGCCTGACGAAAGAAGACATAGGTCGTGAAGCTTTTCTGGAAAGAGCCTGGGAATGGAAAAGATTATATGGCGGCGTTATCACTGATCAGCTCGCTAGATTAGGAGCCTCCTGCGATTGGGATCGCGAGCGTTTCACTATGGACGAGAATCTATCTCACGCTGTCAATGAAGTCTTCGTCAGGCTTTATAACAAGGGACTCATTTATCGCGGCGAACGCATAATAAACTGGTGTCCCCATTGTCTGACTTCAATTTCCGACGCCGAAGTCGAACACAACGATATTGAAGCGGCTTTTTATTATGTCCGTTATCCTCTGACAGACGGCTCAGGAGACCTCGTACTGGCGACAACCAGGCCGGAAACTATGCTCGCGGACACCGCCGTAGCTGTCAACCCCTCTGATGAACGTTTCAAAAAGTATGTCGGCAAGATGGTTTACTTACCGTTAACGGACAGACAGATTCCGGTTATAGAAGACCATTATGTAGATCTGGAACTGGGCACAGGAGTTGTTAAGATCACGCCCGCTCATGACCCCAACGACTTTGAAGTGGGAGCCAGGCACGATCTGCCCATCATCAATCTTTTAACCGAAGACGCGCTTATGAACGAAAACGGTGGTCGTTACGAAGGCATGACAGTGCTGGACGCTAGAAGAGCAATAGTAAAGGACTTGGAAGACGAAGGCTATCTGGTCAGAACAGAGCACATGAGTCATGCTGTCGGCACTTGTTACCGCTGTAACACATTCGTGGAACCACGTATCTCTATGCAGTGGTTCGTCAAAATGGCTGACTTGGTTCAGCCGGCCATCAAGGTAGTCGCGGAGAAAGAGATACAGTTTGTTCCTGAAAGATTTGAGAAAATTTATTTCAACTGGCTGGAGAATTCTCGTGACTGGTGTATTTCCCGTCAACTATGGTGGGGACACCGCATACCGGTATGGTACTGCGCGGACTGCGGTAAAGAGCAAGTTTCTACCACAGCACCCACTAAATGTGAAAACTGCGGATCCGATCGCTGGCAACAGGACGAAGATACTCTAGATACTTGGTTCTCTTCTGCTCTTTGGCCCTTTTCTACACTGGGCTGGCCGGAAGAAACGGAAGAACTGCAGTATTTTTATCCGACAGATGTCTTAGTTACCGGATACGACATTATCACCTTTTGGGTTTCCCGGATGATTTTTTCCGCGCTTGAGCACACCGATAAGATTCCTTTCAGCTATGTTTTCGTACATGGTTTAGTTCGGGACGCGCTGGGCAGGAAAATGTCCAAATCTCTGAAAAACGGCATAGACCCCTTGGAAGTAATAGATTCCCACGGCGCTGACGCTTTGCGTTACGCTCTGATTATAGGAAGCGCCCCCGGCAATGATCAACGTTTTCAAGATGAGAAGATTGACGCCGGGCGCAATTTTATGAACAAAGTCTGGAACGCGCTCCGCTTTGTCGTGATGAACTTTGACGAAGAAATGGATTTTACATCAATCTGTAGTCAAGACTTTGAATTGGAAGACCGCTGGATATTGGCAGAACTGAACGAAGTCATCAGAGAAGTAGAACGCAATCTGGAGAATTTTGAGATCGGGCTGGCCCTGGGCAAAATCTATTCATTCCTCTGGGACCTGTACTGTGACTGGTATATAGAAATCGTCAAACCCAGACTACAAACCACAACAGGCAAATCCCGACTTACCGCCCAATATGTCTTAAATCATGTCTTAATTCAGACGATTACCTTATTACATCCATTCATGCCCTATGTGACAGAGGATATCTATAAGCATCTGATTCACGAGCCGGGTCAGCTTATACGCTCATCCTGGCCGCTTCCTAACGACGAATACGACTTTACCAGGGACAAGGAAAATATGCAGATCCTGATGGAAGCTACGCGCCAGATCAGAAATGTGAGAGCGGAGTATAGGGTACCACAGCAACAATCCATTAATCTAATGATTTTCAGTTCCCGACAAGAAATATTGACTCTCTTTGAGGACAATGATCAATTCCTGAGCCGGCTGGCCAAAGCCGGAGCGATTACCACCCATTCAGAACGCGGCGACATTCCGGCAGACGCGGTGCAGGCTCAGTTTAATGGTGGGGAAATCTTTATTTCTTTGCGCGATTTAATTGACCTGGGGTCAGAGGTCGCGCGTCTCAACACCGAAGAAGAAAGACTAGCCTCGGAAATCAAGCGAGCGGCAGGGAAATTAGCTAACGAGAATTTTGTTACCAAGGCGCCGCCCGCTGTTGTCGAGCAGGAAAGAGAGAAGAAGAGCAAATACGAGAAAATGATGGAAAATGTCAGAGCCAGGCGCAACAAGCTGGAGTCAATGTTATAATTTAGGCGGTGTAAAAACTCTATTTAATTTAAATGGAAAGGGGATTTAGAAATGCCATTAGTATCTACCACGGAAATGTTTAAGAAAGCTTATGAAGGCGGTTACGCTATAGGTGCGTTTAATGTTAACAATATGGAAATTATCCAAGGTATTGTTACCGCGGCAACCAAATTGAGAGCCCCTTTGATTCTACAGGTTTCTGCCGGTGCCAGAAAGTACGCTAACCAGACCTATTTGCTCAAATTAGTGGAAGCGGCGCTGATTGAGTCGGATCTTCCCATCGCTTTGCATTTGGATCATGGCGATAGTTTTGAACTATGCAAGAGTGTAATAGACGGCGGCTTTACCTCAGTTATGATTGATGGATCTCATCTTCCTTATGAGGAGAATGTCTCATTGGTACAAAGAGTTGTCGATTACGCTCACAATCATGATCCCTATATCACTGTAGAAGCGGAACTAGGGCGTCTGGAAGGCGTGGAAGACGATATCAATGTCAGCGCGGAAGAAGCCTCCTACACTGATCCCGAACAAGTGGAAGATTTCGTTACCAGGACCGGCTGCGATTCACTGGCTATAGCTATCGGAACCAGCCATGGAGCTTACAAATTTAAGCCGGGACAAAAACCGCAACTAAGATTTGACATTCTGGAGGATATCCAGGAGCGACTGCCGGGCTTTCCCATTGTTTTACACGGCGCCAGTTCAGTAGTTCCAGAATATGTCGAGATGATTAACCAGTACGGGGGCAATATGCCGGATGCTATTGGTATACCCGAACCTATGCTACGTCAAGCCGCTCAGATGGCAGTCTGTAAGATTAATATTGACAGTGATCTGCGTCTGGCCATGACCGGAACAATCCGTAAGCAGATGGCGGAAAATCCCGCCGTATTCGATCCGCGCAAATACCTGGGACCTGCTCGCGACGCGATAGAAGCTATGGTTGCCCATAAGATAGTCAATGTTCTAGGCTGTGATGGAAAAGCTTGATCATAACCAAAAAAACAATATAGAGAAATATACAGAAGCTGAGGCGGCAGAAAGAATCGGTCGCCTCAGCTCGCAATTGCGCCTTTATAATCACCAATATTACGATTTAGACCAACCTACTATCTCTGACGCTGAATATGATCTGTTGTTACATGAGCTAATCAGCCTGGAGCAAGAATGGCCCCAGCTAAAAGAAGCGGATTCCCCCACACAGGTAATTGGCGGTCAAGCCAGCAGCTCTTTGACTCAGGTAAGGCACAGAGTTCCTATGCTTTCGTTACAGGATGTCTTCTCTTGGTCCGATATCGCTGCATTTACCACCAGGGTTTGGGCAACCGATACCCGCGCTACTTTCGTTGTGGAAAGGAAGATAGATGGTTTATCTCTAAGCATACGTTACAGGAACGGGATAATGGTTCAGGCAGTTACCAGAGGTGACGGTGATACCTTCGGGGAAGATGTCACGCTTAATGCTCGTGAACTGATCGATCTGCCTTTGGTTATTGATCCTGACGTAGCTGATTTGGAAATACGCGGCGAAGTCTATATGCTGGCTTCTGATTTCCTTCAGATCAATGAGCATCTGGCGGAGCAAAATCTTAAGACTTACGCTAATCCACGTAATCTGGCTGCCGGGACTATGCGTCAGCTCAATCCCCAAGTAATCAGAGAGAGAAAATTAAGAATCTTTGTCTTTAATATTCAATTGCTGGAGCCTAATCCTTTTTTACGTCATTCTGAATCTTTAGCTTGGCTCGCTACTCAGGGATTTAAGGTCAGCCCCGATTATGCAGTCTGCGCTACCGGTCAGGAAATACAGACCGCGATAGAAGAAATCGGCAAGCTTAGAAATAAACTTGACTATGGCATCGATGGAGCGGTAGTCAAGGTTGATCAATTAGATTTACGAGCTTTACTAGGCGCCACCAGCAAAGTCCCTCGCTGGGCCGTTGCTTATAAATATCCCCCGGAAGAAAAAAGTACTTTGTTGAAAGATATAATCGTACAAGTCGGCCGCACAGGCAGGATCACGCCGATGGCGATTCTGGAACCGGTAGAATTAGCGGGTACGACGGTTGGCCGCGCCACTTTACATAATCAGGGCTATATCGATAGCTTAGATATTCGAGTCGGCGATACGGTACGCGTGCACAAGAGCGGCGAGATTATTCCCGCTATTATTGCCGTGGAACATGATAAGAGGCCACTCAACTCGGAAAGCTTCGTCCTACCGACGCGGTGCCCGGTCTGTGGGGCTGAAACCGCGTATACCGATGAAGGAGCTGATCTTTACTGTACCGGTGTTGATTGTCCTGCCCAGTTGTCGCGCCATCTAATTTATTTCGCTTCCAGAGCTGCTATGGATATTGCCGGTCTGGGGACAGCCACAGTCAAAGCTCTGATGGACAAGGGATTCTTGCGGAGTATAGGTGATATATATAAATTGCGAGAGAGCAGGGAGGAGCTGATAGACTTAGGTATTATCGGCCGGCAACGTTCCGTTGACAATCTGTTGGCGGAGATTGAAAAATCAAAGGAAAACCCGCTCTTTCAGTTAATAGCCGGCTTAGGCATTACTGGAGTAGGACGACAGACCGCGCGTAGCATAACCGCGGTAATGAAATCTATGTCTGATATCCGGAGGGCGGAAGTTGAGGACTTCCTAGTCGTACCTGATATTGGTGAGATTACCGCTAAAAATCTATATAGATTTTTTCGTCAGGAACAGACAGAAAATTTGCTGGTCGCTTTAGAGAAAGCCGGCGTTAGAATGTCTGATGAGACTTTTACCGAGAAGGAAATGCCCTTAGCGGATATAAGCTTTGTCATCACAGGCAGCTTCCCGGGCTTGACCAGGGATAGTTTTACTGCTTTGATAGAGAAAAACGGCGGTCGAGTTTCAGGTTCGGTATCGCGAAGAACGGACTATGTGATCGCGGGTGACAAAGCCGGGAGCAAGGCGGATAAAGCTACAGAACTGGGTGTTAAAATACTCGCTTTAGATGAGTTTTTTGAGCTTTTTCCTACAGTGAGACCTGATTCGGAGAGATGATCTTGTTATGAAATTTTACTTTCTATTTGGCTTTTTAGTCAGCTTGATACTGATCATATCTTTAGGTAGATTATTAATAATTTTGCTACGTAATAATTGGAACCATAATAATCAAAAATGGTTTTCCTATCTTTTCCCTGTGTTTCTCTCTGTAGTTATTGCCTGGACAGCGGGCAGCCAGCTTTATCCTCGTTTTATGGATCTCGTCCATCTCTTAAATGGGCATTATGACTTGACGGAAACAATTCTGACAGATGACGATGTTAAATTTAATTACATTCTGGTTGAGGGCAACAAATATTATTATCTGCCCTTTAATTATGACTGGCCACGAGGAGAAAAATTACAAATCTTGTCCTCACCCCAGATGCGCTATGTTATTAGCTTTACAGCCGTAGAAGAAGCCGGGGCTGAGGATCCTAATTCGAAATAATTCCTGACACCATCACAGCCTGATTTTCTATAAATACGATAGTTTTGCTCTGATCCGCTGAGAGCCAAATATGTCATTTGATGAATATTTACCTAACGTGGATACTTTATGCAATTTTAATGTATCTACACTGTTGACACATATTATTTCCCACCGGAAAGGATGCTGATATGCTACGAAAAGGATTATTTCACACCCCTACAGGAGAGAGCAATGTCTGGAGAACTTATACTCAGCAAGAGCCGGGAATCACTGAATTTCGTTATAAGCCGGAGTCAGTCGTCAACATATATTTAGCGGCATCCGATAAGGATCTCTTAAGTCATGTTAATAGAATTTTACATAGAAAAGGAATGATGGGAACAGTGGATATGTCCGGTCGCGTTCAACTGGTACTCGACGGCAGAAAAGGAGCCAGTTACGCGGCGGGAAGACTTAGTGATTACACTAACAAAACAGTCGCTTCTTTCCGCGAACAACTGGTGAAAGATGATGTCCTGATTGAACAAAGCATTGACACTATCCTCAAAGGCTATGGCTTCAGAACCAGATTGCGAGGTTACGCGCTACTGAGGAGAATGTTGTTTCTCGCGGTTAGGGATCCGGCCTTGATCAGCCCGGCCACAAAAAGGCTCTATCCTATAATCGCTGAGGAATTTCGCGCTACCCTGCCACAGATAGAGAGAAATCTCAGATATCTGGTACAGACCCTGTTATCTGACGAAAAAGCGGCTCTGGCTCAGGGTGCTACTCAGAACAGTAAAAAATTTTGGTTAAGCCGGAATAAGAATGAGAAAAAACCGACAGTTATTTCCACCCTGACTAAACTCCATGACCAAGTTTTGCAGGAGTATCGCTCTGCCTTTTATAATTACAATAGTAAAGAAAAGCACAGATGATAAATCATCTGCGCTCTATTCTTCTCAAACCTATTGGCAAATATTAGACATTCACTTTTTCTTTCAGATTTTTGCCGGCCTTGAAAACCGGTGCTTTAGATGCGGGGATATGGATTTCTTCTTTAGTGCTTGGATTACGTCCTTTACGAGCTGCGCGCTGGCGCACTTCAAATGTTCCGAAGCCTACTAAAACAACTTTTTCGCCCCCCGCGAGTGTATCGGTGATGGTACTTAACACAGCGTTAATTGCCAATTCACTGTCTTTTTTGCTTAATTTGGTTGATCTCGCGACTGCATCAATTAATTCGGTCTTGTTCATTGAAAACCTCCTTAGAATCTTGATTCTTACACATTATCAACTATGCTTTTATGTTGTGTCAAGCTTAGAATCACGTAATCGCAATGTTATTAGCTACTTTTAGTAAAAATGTTGCGGTTTTATTGCTAGTGAGATAGTATTAATTAACTAAAATATATACTTTTTTGTTACCGGGAGGGTCCAATATAATGGATGTTCGTATTACCAAAGATATGCTGGTTTCTGATGTCATAGCGCTTGACAAGAACCTGGCGGGTGTTTTTTTTGCCCACGGTCTGCATTGTCTAGGCTGTGTAATGGCTCATCACGAGTCCCTGGAGCAAGCCTGTCAAGTACACGGGATCGAGACTGACAAGCTTGTGCGGGATCTAAATACTTATCTTGAAAAAAGTGATATCTAATTTTGTGGCGTCGCTATGAGAAAACCTGTTCGTAGGATTACACCTAAAAAAGCTTTTCTTCTCGCTTATGACGCGATAGTTTCAGTCATTGCCTTATTTTTAGCGGGTTATCTTTTTTATACAGATACTAAATTTATTCCACTAATGTTCGAGCGCTTCAAGGCAACTTGGTATATTTATCTTCTGACCTCAATCGTAATTTTTCATCTGATGGGATTTTATGATCAGATGTGGGCTTACGCGGGCGGTGTCACTTATCTTATTTTAGTCGCGGGCGTTACCTTCCAAATGGTGATTTCGCTGATTATTACTCAGCTTATCGGGCAACGCTTACCTTTCCAAGTTTATGTAATATATTGGTTTTTACTTTTAACTGCCGTTGCCGCTATTCGCGTTATCTACCGCTGGACGAGGTCGAAAAATGCCTTGCGCGGATTATACATGGATACAAATGTAAAAACAGGCAAGCCTATGATCAAAGTTATGGTTGTAGGAGCAGGTATGGCCGGTAGCCAATTGATTACAGAGCTTAGAAGACAAGGTGACCGAATTCCTCTGTTGGCTGTCGATGACAACAAGCTGAAACAGACCTATAAAGTTAATGGAGTACCGGTACTGGGTACCAGGCATGAAATTCCTTACTTAGCCAGAGAATACGGAATTGATGAAATAATCTTGGCCTTGCCCAGCGCTTCCGCCAAGAGTATTCGTAATATTGTATCGATTTGTCAAGAGACATCCTGTGATATCAAAATAGTTCCCTTTTTGAGCAGCACCATAGAGGGGCGTTCAAATATTGGTGAAATACGTGACATTGATATAACAGACCTCTTAGGTCGGGATCCCGTTATACTGGATACGGAAGGAATCAGTGACAAAATTAAGAACAAGACCGTGTTGGTAACCGGTGGAGGCGGATCTATAGGTAGCGAGCTTTGCCGACAAATCGCGTCATATTTACCCGCTACTATTTTAATTCTCGATATATATGAGAATAACGCTTATTCTCTACAACTGGAACTGAAGAATGATTATCCCTTCGTTAAAACTCACGTCCTAATTGGATCAGTACGTGATCGAGAACGCATTGATGAGATTTTCAGAACTTGGAAGCCCGACTTGGTATATCATGCCGCGGCGCATAAGCATGTGCCTCTGATGGAAGAAAATCCCTGTGAGGCCGTTAAGAATAATGTTTATGGAACCTATAATGTCGCGGATATCGCGGGCCAATATAAAACCGAAAAATTTGTACTCATTTCCACTGACAAAGCAGTGAATCCAACTAATGTTATGGGGGCTACCAAGAGGCTGGCTGAGATTACCACTTTGGCTATGAATTGCAAATATCCGCATACTACTTCTGCCTGTGTCAGATTCGGTAATGTGTTGGGGAGTGAAGGCAGTGTTATACCTTTATTTAAAAAGCAAATCCGGACTGAAAAAAGAGTCACTGTGACCCATCCAGATATTAAACGGTTTTTTATGACAATCCCGGAAGCTTCATCCCTAGTCGTGCAAGCAAGTGTCTTTGCCCGCGGTGGTGAGATCTTCGTCTTAGATATGGGCAAGCCGGTTAGAATTCTAGATTTAGCGACGGACTTCATCAGGCTTAGTGGTTATGAGCCTAATGTCGACATTCCGATTCAATTCATAGGCCTGAGACCGGGTGAGAAAATGGAAGAAGAGTTATTTCTTGATGAAGAAAGGATTCAAACGGATCACTCGGAAATCTTTGTTCTTGGCCAGATAAATACAGCGGAGAAGTTGTTGCTAGAACTCGCGCAACTGGAAAAGTTGATCACCTGTCCAAAATGTTCTGCCGAGTTAGATCATCATATGCGGGACTTGATAGATCTAATTTATCCGCTACCAACTAAGTAATTGGAGTCTTATTCATGCGAATAAGCAGTTATCCTAGCTATTATTTACGTTATTTGTTGGGTCCGCTATTGTTAGTGACAGCGTTATTATTGCTCAGGAGAATTTGGCGCGCTGTCAGGACACAGATGAAAATTTCAGCACAACCCGCGACCTTTTTCTTCTTATTACGGGAAAGTTTGCAGGACGAAAGCCTACTACCTGTCCGTCTCTTTCACACTAATCTAATTGGCTCGGCAGGATTTGCTGACGTCCGTCTCAAGGATCGGGGAGTGAAGAGAAGACATGCTCAATTATTTCTTTATGATGGTTCTTGGTTTTTAGAACCGATATCCAAAAGCACATTAGTCTGGGTCAACGGTAATCCTGTAGAAAAGAGAATCCAGGTCAACAATCATGATACGATCGGGCTTGGCAGTACCAGGCTTACTTTAGTTGATGACAGAAAGTATCTGCCGGATGACGGCGGCAAAGCCGCCCTGGAACAAATCACCGCTACTACCACGGGACAGATACTTTCGACTTTGTTTTTGCTTCATGTCTACTTTACCATCGGTATGGGGGTTTTGCTCTATACTTTACCTGAGGATTTTCTCCCTCAGCGCAAGATGATTTTGTTGTTTTGCTTCTTAGTCATAGTAGTCACGGATCTGGTATTTTTGCTTTACAAATTATTTTTGAAGACATTCAGCGCTGATATGTACCTGGCCATCATGACAATTTTTCTGACCGGTTATATTATCCAAACCCGTTTCTCCTTCTGGGGTCTCCGTGTTACCGGCGAGAGGAGAGCGATCGCGATTGCCGCTCGTCTCTCTGATTGGCGTCAAACCAGTGTCCTTATTATGGTCGGCCTGTTGCTGGCTTTCTTTATCAGCTTAATAGTAGCGGAAACCAGGTTCATGGAAAAGCTTGGTACAGTCGCCATGGTCGCGACTACTCTGAGTCTTCTGTTGACGCTTGTTCTGGGCAAGGGGCAAAAAACCCATGGCGCGGGATTATGGATTTATATCGGTTCGCGTACCATCCAGTTGACTGAATTTGCAAAGGTCGGTTGGTTAGTGGTGTTAGCCTCTTTTTTTAAGACCAGGCCACCCCTTAAAGTGCAAATTAGATTTGCCATTTGGGCGGCGATCAATTTTATCTTGCTGCTACTTTTGCCGGATTTAGGATCCGCTATGATTTTGCTCCCTGTAACATTGATTGTTTTCGCGGTGATGACTTCAGAATATTTGTTGACAGCGATTGTGATGATAACCGGTGCCGGCGCCGCCATCTTCGCCTATCAAAGCATGCCCTATGTACAAAGAAGAATATTTGGTTGGATATCGCTCTGGGAAGAGGTTAATCCGCAAAACAGTCAAATTGTATACGCCCTGCAAGCCGTTAGCAGAGGTGGTCTGATAGGGCAAGGTCTAACGCGTGGCGCTCCGGAAGCGATTCCCTTGGCTTCGGAGGATATGGTCTTTTCTATAGTATGCGAGGAGTTGGGCCTGATAGCGGGCATGGCCTTGATCATATTGTTTTTCGCGATTTGGCTGTCCGGCATTACCGCTGTTATGAAGGGGAGAGATGGCTACAGCATCAGTCTGACACTGGCTCTTACCACCGCCTTTTTTGTGGAAGCGATTATAGCCATCGGCGGAACAACCGGACTTATCCCTTTGACCGGTATAACTCTACCTTTTATCGCTCATGGCGGTAGCTCGCTACTGGCAAAGTTTCTGATGCTTGGCTTATTACTGGGCGTAGCGGCGCGCAGGGAAGAGGGCGGTTATAGAAAGATGAAAGATAGTGAGCTGCCAGCGGCGACTTTGGGCTATCTGCCGAAAGCATAGACAAGAAACGAAGAAAAGTATTATTTAGTAATGAAACAGTTTTTACGCAATCTCAAAGGAATTACAGTATTGCTGGTGCTTCTGGTAATAGCGCTTTTGGTTGGTTTGTTTATTCAACAAAGACGCAGTCAGGAAAAACTGTCTGTCGCGGCCGGAGAAAACAAATATGCTCTGGCGCGAAGATACAGCCGCGCCGGTAATATTCTGAGTTCTGACGGTGTTTTGCTTGCCCATAATGACAAGCAAGAGCGAAAATACGCTGATGATCCGGAACTGGCCCGAGCCTGTTTACACCTTATTGGTGATTATACCCACCGTATTAATTCCGGTATCGAATCTGTCTATATGCCGGAATTGCTAGGTTCATCACGTTCCTTTTTAGATCAGCTTCTGCTTGATATTAGAGGTAAAGGCTTTGGTGGTAACGATCTGGTACTTACCGCTGATTCCAGGCTTATGCTTTATGCCGATAAATTACTGGGCAAATATCAAGGTAGTGTAGTCCTATTAAATTACCGGACGGGTGATGTGTTGGCGCTGGTCAATTCTCCCAGACTGTATCCGCGAGATGTGATTGAATGGAAAAATATTGTTGACGGTTCTCTTTTTAATCGCGCGCTTTACGGACGCTATTTGCCGGGTTCCACTTTTAAGATTGTCGCGACCGCGGCTATGCTGGAGGATAGTGATTTTGATCGGGAAGAGATAGTATCCTGTAAGGGCGCGAAACCAATTGTACCGGCAGGCGCTAAAGAGATTTTGACACCTAAGGGACATGGCAAAGTATCGTTACAAAAGGCTTTTCCCTTAAGTTGCAACGCGTATTACGGTCTACAGGCTATAGGTTTAGGATCAGACAGATTGACAACATACGCGGAGAAATTTGGTTATAATCAGGATCTATACATGGATCGTTATAAAATCGCCGGCGGCTCCATGACGCTGACAGAGCCGGGTACGGGAGCTTTGTCGTGGGCAGGGATCGGACAGCCGATCGGGCAGGATAAAATAACTATCAGCCCCTTACATATGGCCGCGATCGCGGGCGCCATAGCGAATGACGGCTTAATGATGAAGCCTCATATTATTAAACAAGAAATAGATATAAACGGTACTATAAAAAACGAAAGAAAAGTAGAAGAGTATTTTCAATGTTGTGAAGTAGAGACCGCGATAGAGATTCAAAAATTGATGCTGGATACTGTAAAAAAAGGGACCGGGAAGAAGGCAAGACATAAAGGATTGTCTATCGCGGGCAAGACCGGAACAGCCGAGATGATAAATGCCGAGGGTAAGAAGCAAACAAATTATTTATTTAATGGTTATCTAATGTCGGATACCCATCCGCTGGCCATATCTGTTGTCTTGGAGAAAGAAGGTAACGCGTCTCAGCTCGCGGGCAAAATATTAGCCTACGCGGCGACGCTTGATTTACCTTAATGGACCGCGAAACATGCTAAACTGGATATATTATGGAAGAATCGTGGGAACAATGGCTTGAAGCTTCCCGTCTTGGCGATGCGGAAGCAATAGACGAAATGCTTGAAGCCTTAATGGACAGGTTGTATCCACTATGTTTAAAAATGACCGGTCAAGTTCATGACGCGGAGGATTGTCTGCAAAACTCTCTGATCCGAATCATGAACAGTCTTGACAGCTTTTCCGGTAAATCTTCCTTTTTTACCTGGTGTTATAGGATAACAATTAATATCTGCTACGACTTTCTGCGACAGAAAAGTCGGCAAAATGAAGAGTTGTGGGATGAGGGAAGTAGGAGTTTTCCGCTACGGGAGAATCAGCAAAATCCTGTTCTTGACGAAGTGGAAAGGGCAGAAAAGGTAGAGTTAATCCGAGAGGGCCTTTTAAATGTCGGTGAACCTTATCGTGACACTTTGATCTTATATGAGCTGGGCGAGTTCAGTATCGCTGAAATCGCGTCTTTACAGGATATCGCGCTGGGTACTGTTAAGTCCAGATTGAGCAGAGGTAGAATACAATTAGCCCAGTACCTGCGAAATGGAGAGAAAGAAAATTGACGAGATGGGAACCTTTCGCGCTTTTCTTTCGTCAAATAGATGAGAGTGACAATAAGCTGTATGAATGAAAGTGACAGATACGGACATGGGAAAAGAAGAACAAAATCTGAATATTGATCATGATCAGCAATTTGACGTTCAGGACGCGGCTGAGTTAGAAGCGGAAGCCGAGGCTCTGATGGCCTTTTTCCGAGTGCAGACCAAAGACCGTGAACAACAAAGACTTACCGCTGAGCAAAAGAATCGCATTAAGTCCAATGTCTTAAAGAGTATAAAGGACTCCAGCGCGGAACAATCCGTTGTTGCCTTTAAACCGGACCGAAAAAGCAAACGAAGTAGACCGGGACGATTATTGCGCACTGTCGTAGCGCCAATCGCGGCAGTTTTCATATTTTCTTTAGGTTTATTTTTGTTTTCCAAATATATGGGTACTAGACAGGATCTAACTGTTACGAAAGGGGAAGAAGGTGTTGTCGCGGACGCTGACATAGATGATCAAACTAATAGTGATAATGTTGACAGTGATGACAATCAGGTTGAAGCCATCATGGAAGAACCGGAACAGCCGGCTATGGCTGATGAAGATATGGATAGTGAAGTCAGTCCTTTAGAGGAACGGGAAGTGGCTAAAGATATGGCCGGTAAAGATGTCGCGGATTACCAGAGCGTGGGTGGTATTATCGATAGCGCGGACAGCCGCTACATCATGCTTAACAGATTGATGGCGAGTTTGGAAAGCTCAGGCTGGACCAGAGTGAGCCCTGAGGATCTCCAGAAAGAAGATGACTTGAAAGCTTTGTTAACCGGAGAAGCGTCTGAATTAATCTTGTATCAGACAGAGAGGGAGGAACAGCAAATTTTTGTCGGCTATTATGGTCTATTTACGGATTCTGTTGCTGACCAAGCAGATGTGCTTAAAGAGACAGAAGCGTTATTTACCCGATCCGGATACTCCGTTGTCTCTGTAGATAATCAGGAGGATATACTTGAATTTCTGTCATCAACTGATGCACAATTAAGTGAGATGGCCAATGCCGCGGTTAATGCCGTTCTTGAGGAAGAAATCACCGACATAGACGCGAAGCTCCAGCTTTGGCTCTTCATAAAATAGCTTCAGGAAGATGAGGGAATATTTTGACCAGCAAGACTGTAATGTTAATAGATGGTAACAGTCTGATGTTCCGCGCCTATTACGGATTGGCGGGACGTCAGAATCTAAGCTCAGCGGACGGAACCCCAACGGGTGCCGTTTTTGCTTTTCTAAATATGTTTTTGAATTATCGTGAGATGATAGAGCCGGATTTAATCTGCGCGTTATTTGATCGTCCAGAACCAACCTTTCGCCATGAACTCTATAGTGACTACAAAGGTGATCGTAAGCCGATGCCGGACGATTTAGCTCTGCAAATCCCTCTGGTTAAGGAGCTCCTGGACGCCATGGGCATAAAAAGATATGAACTGGCCGGCTATGAAGCGGATGATCTCATAGGTACACTGGCGTGGAAAGCAGAGGACTTGGGCTATAAAGTAACGATAGTCAGCGGCGACAGAGATGCCTTTCAGCTCATAGCGGACCGAACAGATGTCCTAATGCCGGTGAGTAGAAGGGGAGCGACTAAGCAGGAGCTAATCGATATCGCTGAGCTGGATAAAAGATACGGTCTCGCTCCGCAACAGATCATTGATCTCAAGGCTTTGATGGGAGACAGTTCGGACGGCATTCCCGGTATCAAAGGCATCGGTGAGAAAACCGCTCTCAAACTATTACACGAATACGGAAACTTGACGACAGTATTGAAAAACGCCGCGGATATAAAAGGTGTTTTGGGTGAACGCCTGAGAAGCGGAGCGGATATTGCCAATATGTCTTATGAATTGGCCCGGATTAATAAGCAAGTCCCTCTGACAGATATTAAAGATGATTTATCCGACCTTAGGCCTGAGCAATCAGATCAGAAGCTACTGAAGTTTTTCCTGCGCCTGGACTTCAAGAGCATGATCTCGAAATTCGGCCTCAAGGAAGAACTGGCGGAGTTTAAGGAACAAAGAAGCAAGGAGAGCACTGTCGCGGCTAAAGAAAGAATACATTGTGACAATCAGCGGGAATTTCTAGCCGCGAGCGAGGGTCAAGAGCTCGTTGTTTATTGGGATGAGCACAATGACCGAGTCATCAGTTTTGTTTCTTCCGGCGGATGTGTTCTCCACCTTACATCAGAAGAAGGTTTGCGCTTCTTAGCTGAAATAGAGGACAGAGAAATAACAATCTGGGATTATAAAGGATTCTTACGCCATTTTGAGCGTCCCGCTTACGCTAAAGCTCCTTATGATCTAAGAATTGGCGCCTATATTCTGGATCAGATTGAAGGTCAGGTACAACTTGACCATGCCTTAAGTAGAGTGCTGGCCTCAGAATATCAACCACCTCCTGTGGCCGATGATAGTATAGAAACGCAAATTTCCTTATTCTCGAACCAAGAAACTGAAGGCACCGCGCTTACGGAAAATATGGAGACCATTATTTTTTATCGGGCCGAGAATATGTTCAATGCCAGAAAAAAGCAAGAAGCATCTGCCGCCACGATGAAACTGGCTAAACTTTTGGACTTAGAATTTTCTTTAGCCGGTGTCCTGGCCGATATGGAGTTGACCGGCATTACCATTGACCGCGCCGAGTTGGCGGCGCAAACTGAGCGCATGGCTCAGGATCTGGTTAATTTGGAAGAAAGTATCTATAACTTAGCCGGTCATGAGTTTAATCTAAATTCCCCTAAACAGTTGGGCGTAGTGCTCTTTGAGGAACTGGGCCTGCCACCCGGGCGCAAGACCAAGACCGGACAGTATTCAACTGCCGCCGATGAATTAGAAGCTTTAAAATTCAGTCACGATATTGTACCCCTCATCCTAGAGCATCGCAGCCTGGCTAAGTTGAAGTCTACTTTTCTGGATGGTTTAAGCCAAGCTATAGACGCGGACGGCAGAGTGCGTACCAGCTATCATCAAACTATTACCTCGACAGGACGCTTGTCCAGTTCCAATCCTAATCTACAGAATATACCGATCCGCACTGAGCGCGGCAGAGAAATTCGTAAGCTGTTCGTGGCCGCGCCGGGAAATATTCTGCTGGACGCGGATTATGCTCAGATCGAACTTAGATTGTTGGCCCATTTGTCGCAAGATCCTAATTTGTTGGAAGCTTTCAAAACAGGACTTGATGTACATAAAGCGACAGCCAGTTCTTTATTTTCTATACCCATCTCTGAAGTAAGCGCCGAGCAACGAGACATTGCCAAGACAGTTAACTTCAGTATTGTCTACGGCATAAGCGATTTCGGCTTATCTCGCGATCTCGGTATTCCGATCTGGCAGGCGCACGAATACATCGCCGCTTATGATGAACGCTATAGTAAAGTCAGATCCTGGCTTAATGACACCATTAAACAGGCCTATGAGTTGGGCTATGTTGAGACCATGCTGGGGCGAAGACGTTATATAAATGAACTTAAATCTTCTAATGTGAATCTGAGGAAATTCGGTGAGAGAGCGGCAGCCAACGCTCCGGTACAAGGGACTGCCGCCGACCTGATCAAGTTAGCGATGGTACTAATTGATGAAGCCTTCGACAAAAAGGGCCTGGCGGCGAAATTGGTTTTGCAGGTGCATGACGAGCTGATTGTTGAAGCCGCGCTGGCTGACGCTGATGAAGCCGCGAAAGTTTTGCACGACTGTATGGTTGAGGCGATGGATCTGTCAGTGCCTCTTGTGGCGGAAGTTGCCAGAGGCACGAGCTGGGGTGAGGTAAAGGTCTAGAGCTATGTTTATTATTGGTATCACAGGCGGTATCGGTAGCGGCAAAACAACTGTCGCCAAGCTGTTGGCGGAAGCGGGACTTCCGGTAATCAGCGCTGACAAAGTATCGCATGCCGTGACTGATGTCGGTGGCTCTGCCATTCCCGAGCTGGCGGAGGTTTTTGGACCGGATTATATTGATGACAAGGGAGCCCTCAAGCGTCAGCAAACAGCAGATCTGGTTTTCCAAGACAGGAAATCCTTGGAGATGCTAAATCGTATTGTACATCAGCATGTTCTAATGCAGATTGAGTCTGAGTTGGAGCGACTGGAGACCAAAGGGGTTCAGGCGGTGGTTCTGGATGTGCCGATCCCCGTGCGACACGGCTTTCTCGACCGCTGCGACGTTGTTTATACAGTCTGGACAGATGATGAAATCCGCTTAGAGAGATTAAGCAAAAGAGGTTTAGCGAGGACAGAGGCCAGGCGGAGAATCGCGGCGCAAATGACGAGAGAAGAGTACAGGGAGATTGCCGATGGCGAGATCGTCAATAACGGTACAGTGGTGGAATTGAGACAACAGATTGAAGAGCTGATGCAACATGAGTTAAAACAGCGCGGCATCAGATTTAAGAGCTTGTTATCTACTGTTGATGACGAAGGCGTAAGCTGTTAGTCGCCGCAAGTTCCAGTTGCCACTATTGTCTTTATGCTTGTTAACGAAGGCGTAAGCGGTTAGTTCTATCTCAAAACTTGTTTCCTAATTCGGAGATCTCATCTTATTTATAGCAAGTAGTCGATAGAGAGAAGACTTTTTCACGCTTTAGACATTGAAGCGGAAGAGAATAATATCGCCATCCTCAACAATATATTCTTTTCCCTCTGATCTGTACTTGCCTTTTTCGCGTACAGCCGCCATATTACCATGGGCGACCAGGTCAGAGAATGCCACAACCTCAGCGCGGATAAATCCTCTTTCAAAATCACTATGAATTTTCCCCGCCGCTTGGGGCGCCTTGGTTCCTTGTGGAATAGTCCAAGCCCTGACTTCTTTGGAACCGGTTACAGTGAAGAAAGAAATTAGCCCCAGGAGCTTGTAGCCGGCCTGAATAACAAGTTCTTTGCCTGTCTTTTGTACGCCCAATTCACTTAGGAAGAATTCACGCTCTTCCGCTTCCAAATCGGCGAGCTCCGCTTCCAATTCCGCGCTGACTACGACCAACTCTGCCTTATCCGCGGTAGCTTTCGCTTGTAACAACTCCAGTTGAGGCGTAATCTGGTTCAGATCCTTTTCGGCAATATTTGCTACATACAGTACCGGTTTTGAGGTGAGCAGGTGAACCTCAGGGCTGAGCTTCAGGTCAGGAAAGCTGCGCGCTGGTTGACCTGTATCTAAATGCGCGAGCAGCTCGCGGAGCATATCCAGCTCCTCCTGATGACCTTTTTCTCCTTTGACGAGTCGGGATAATTTATCGATTCTCCGTGTCAGGTACTCGTGGTCAGAGAGAATTAGCTCCAACTCTATTGTCTCTATGTCGCGCACAGGGTCTATGTTACCGTCCACATGTGAGACATCAGGTTCGTCAAAACAGCGAACCAAATGAATGATCGCGTCTACCTCGCGAATGCTGGCCAGAAATTGATTGCCCAGACCTTCGCCTTTGCTGGCTCCCCTGACCAGTCCGGCGATGTCCGCTATCTCCAAGACGGCGGGAGTGCATTTTTCCGGCTGGTATAGTCCACAGAGATGATCCAGTCTCGGATCCGGCACCGGTACAATACCGATATTAGGATGTATGGTACAGAAGGGGTAGTTGGCGATCTCGATATCAGAGTGGGTAATTGCTTTGAACAAAGTACTTTTTCCCACATTGGGCAAACCGACAATTCCTAGTTTCAATTATTTTCTCCTGACTGTTACCGACAATTATTGTTGCCGGTTACTGCTCTATCTTCCGAGTAGTATTGTACCAGAATCGCGCATGCCAGGTGGAAGCTGTTGTCGCGTATCGCGTTTTCTTGCTACTTGCTGTCGGGTAGTTGTCAGCTCTCGCCGGAGGGAGAGTCTTATGCTAAGGACTACAGAAGATAAGTGGGGAAGATTCAAGGCGATTAGGTTAAGGGGGATGGTTTGCGCGAGAGAAAATACAGCAGCATGATGTCCTGTGGAATCAACGGCATATATGGTTTGCCGGTAGAGGTTGAGGTTACTATTTTGCCGGGCTTACCTTCTTTCGAGATAACCGGTCTAGGTGATTCGGCGGTACGCGAGGCGCGTAATCGTGTCAGGGCGGCTATTATCAACAGCGGCTACAAATTTCCCCAGGGTAGAATTGTGGCCAGTTACGCGCCGGCCTGGATTCAAAAGAGAGGTACCGGTTTTGATCTGCCGTTAGCCTTAGCCATCCTGGAAGCTTCAGGACAGATAGCGCGTCCTAGTAATGAAGAGCCGATCCTGATGATGGGGGAGCTAAGTCTCAAGGGCGCTTTATCCGGAATTCCCGGTATTCTCAGTCGTCTTATCGCTACCAGAGAAAAGGAGAAAATCTATCAGTTCCTAGGTCCCCTGGATAATATACCGGAGGCGGAACTGGTCTCAGATATAAGATATTACGGGGTAGAGGATCTCCGCTCAGCGGTCGCGGTCTACTCCGGGATAGTTGATAAGCGGGAGAGGCCGGCGCCCGCTAAACAGCGTAAACATAAGAAATATCCCCGATTTGACGACTTCGTAGGACAGGACACGGCCAAAAGAGCCCTGACAATTGCCGCGGCAGGTCACCACACTCTCTTGATGTTAGGCTCTCCCGGCTGTGGCAAAACTTCCTTGGCTTCATGCCTGCCTGGTTTGTTACCACCCTTAAGTGAAGAAGAGTCATTAATAGTAACAATGATTCAAAGCGCTCTGTCTAAAGGCGCCTGTATTGACAGCTTGCTTACGATCAGACCTTTTCTCGCTCCCCATCACAGTGTTACGGCAGCGGCCTTGATCGGGGGTGGCTTACCGTTACGTCCGGGGCTGTGTACAGCAGCCCACCTCGGCGTTTTGTTTCTGGATGAGTTGACAGAATTTTCCAGACAGGTATTAGACTTGTTACGGGAGCCTTTGGAGAGTAAAGAAATTAGAATCGCCCGCGCCGGAGAGTACGCGGTCTGGCCCGCCAATTTTCTTTTGATCGCCGCGGCTAACCCCTGTCGTTGCGGCTATTCGTTGGAACCTGCGGATAAGTGTCGTTGCACGCCGGATCAGATTAAATCTCATCTGCATCGCGTCAGTGGACCACTCTGGGATCGCTTAAATTTATGTGTGAAGATGCAAAGCCTGTCCGGATCCGATCTCTTGAGTAGTCTTTCCGGTAGCGCGGTTACTGAGCATGAAGATGGTGTCAGACAAATCTTGACCAGTCGTGAGATTCAAGCCCGCAGAGCGCAGGAATTAGGCTATCGCTTTCACTACAATGCCGATTTACCTATTTCTGATTATTGTCGAGAACTGAAGTTAGAACGGACAGCGGTTACTTTACTGGCTAATTTCGCTGCGGAGAAGAGATTATCGGCCAGGGTATATCATAATATGCTGCGTGGCGCGCGCACTATCGCCGATCTGGAACAAGAGCTTACGGTTAAACCTGAACATATCGCGGAAATCATACAGTACAGACTGGATTTGAGTACTTTGCTCTGAGTTATGTATCACTACAGCACTGGGCGATTGATCCACGTCTAATGGGAGATTGCTCGTAATTGACGAACTAATTTGGCCATAGGTTCAGGCTGCCCCGCGGCCGGGAGGGAGACTATAGATAAATATGAAAATTAAACTCGCCGCGGCGGAGATTTTATCGAGAGCAGCGATTGAACATCGGCTCAGCCACAAGAGAAGACTTGGCATACTGCGAGCCACGGGTTCATTAACAAAACTATGGGAATACCTTGCAGGCGGACAGACAACTTCGGAGCTACCGGCCATGGATATTTTGCGCTTTTGCTGGAACCAAACAGACACAGAAAAATTGTTATCTGAAGCGGGGATATGGGCTAGCCAGGGCATAAAAGTGATCTCTGCCTTGGAGGAAGAATTTCCTTCTCGCTTGGCGCAGCGCGGTATTTATCTATCCCTCCTCTACTATCGCGGCCCTGATCCCACTCTCTTAGGGCGCAAAGCAGTGGCTGTCGTGGGCTCACGAGCCCTTGGCCCTTACGGTAAAGCTGCCACCATGTCGCTAACAGATAATTTATGTCGCCGCGGTTATGTCATAGTCAGTGGAGCTGCTACCGGGGCTGACAGCGTGGCGCATAGACAGGCGCTAGCAACAGGTAGAGAAACCATCGCCGTTTTAGGTTGTGGCGTTGACAGAGCCTATCCGCGGGCTCAAAAGCAACTGCTACAGGAGATAAGTGAGACCGGACTGGTAATTAGTGAATACAGACCCGGCACGCCACCGCTGGCCAGAAACTTTCCGGCCAGAAATCGAATTATTGCCGCTCTCGCGGAGGCCGTGCTAGTTGTCAGCGCCAGAAAAAAGAGCGGTAGCTTGATCACTGCTCATCTAGCCCATAAAATGGGCATACCGGTATTCGCTGTGCCCGGTTCAGTATTCAGTCATGAGCAGGAGGGCTGCCATTATCTGATCAAAGAGAAAATAGCGACAATCATTACTGATCTGGAAGCGCCGGGTTTATCCGGCCTAGGAGGAAATGAGGTTATAAAGGCTGAAACTTCTCAACTTATTACTCAGACACGAGTTCCGGGACAGATACCGGCCACTGTTAGCGACCCCGCAGATCGCTCTCCTTCGGTAGCGGCTGATCCTACCCAAAAGCTCATACTTGAGCAGCTAAGCCTTAGACCGCTGACCATGGCACAGATCGCGTGTCTCATAGACAAGCCCCTCTCAGATACAGCTCAAATTCTAACTCAGATGGAGCTGGCCAGGCTGTTGCTTAATCGCAGAGGACAGTACGAACTAAACCGTTTCCGTAGTTAATTGCCCTTGGAGTATTTTGACAGAGACTGTGTAATGTTGTATATAATTATGTCCATAGCTAAAACAGGTACAAAATATAAAGGACAGTAATGTGAAGACACTTGTAATCGTTGAATCACCGGCCAAAGCTAGAACTATCTCGCGATATTTGGATCAGGACTATATTATTAAAGCCTCAGTGGGTCATATCCGTGACTTACCTTCCGGAACTATGGGCGTGAATGTAAAAGACAACTTTTCTGTACGCTATATAACCATGCCGGGGAAAGAAAAGGTAATCCGAGAGCTAAGGTCCGCCGCCGCAAAGGCTGACCGCATATTGTTAGCAACTGACCCGGATCGGGAAGGTGAGGCGATTGCCTGGCATTTAGCTAATGTGCTGGATCTTGACTCTACAACCGATCTACGTATCGCTTTCAACGAGATTAGCAGTCACGCGGTTAAAGAGGCCTTAACCAAAGTGCGGCCTCTTAATATGGATCTGGTCGATTCTCAGCAGTCCAGACGCATCTTGGATCGCTTGGTCGGTTATGAGCTCAGCCCTCTTTTATGGCGCAAAGTACGCAAGGGTCTTTCCGCGGGACGGGTGCAATCCGTAGCTACGCGCTTGATTGTGATGAGAGAACGTGAAATTGATGCCTTTATACCGGAGGAGTATTGGCTTCTGGCCGCGTTTCTGAAGACGGATCAGACAGAAGAGCCGTTCCGAACTATGTATCATGGCGAGAAAAGGGGCGGCAAAGTTCGCAGAGTAAAGCTCTCTTCCAAGGAAGAAGTTGATACCTTGCTGGCCGACTTGAAGAATCTGCCCTTTATTGTTGACACCATTAAACACGGACAGAGAAAGCGTCGTCCCTACGCGCCCTTTACAACCTCCTCCTTGCAACAGGAAGCTTCGCGTTTCTTGAGCATGAGTGCGGCTCGTACCATGCGCGTAGCTCAGCAGCTCTACGAGGGAGTTAATCTGAAAGGAGCCGGAGCTACAGCACTTGTTACTTATATACGTACTGATTCGGTGCGTGTTTCCACCTCCGCGATAGCGGGCATCAGAGAAGTGATCAAGAATAAATATGGCCCGGAATATCTGCCCGCCAAACCTAATTACTATCGCAAAGGTAAGCAAACGCAGGACGCTCATGAGGCGATCCGTCCTGTTCATTTTGACCTGGATCCGGAAACAGTCAAAGATATGATCAGCAGAGATCAGTACCGGCTCTACAAACTGATTTGGGAGCGTTTTGTCTCCTCTCAGATGAGTGATGCTGTCATGACGACAATTCGAGCTGACGTTACAGCGGGGACGCATTTGTTTCGAGTCCAGGGAGAAAATATTAAATTTCCCGGCTGGCTTAGGGTCTACAGTTATGCCGCCGGCGCCGGTAATCAGAAGGGTAAAGACGAAGCGGATCTACTTAGCTCGTTACCTTTGCTGAACGAAGGTGACCAACTTAAGCTTGATCGATTAGTGCCGGAACAAAAATTCACTCAGCCTCCCGCTCGTTATACAGAGGCCAGCCTGATCAAGGAAATGGAGGAACTGGGTATTGGCAGACCCTCGACTTACGCTCCGACCATATCGACAATTCTGACCAGAAACTATGTCGAGAAAGAAAAGGCCAGTCTCCTACCTACAGATCTGGGAGTTTTAGTTACGGAATTATTGGAAGAAAATTTCAGAGATATAGTTGACACTGAATTTACGGCTGAGCTGGAAGAACATCTGGACGCTGTTGAAGCGGGGGAGAAGGAAGGAATAGAGATCCTTGAGAGTTTCTATCCGTCCTTCCACGCCAGTATTCAGGCGGCGGAAAAGAATATAGAGAAAATCGTAATTGAAGATCAGCCTACCGGCAGATCCTGTCCGCAGTGCCAGGAAGGTGAGCTGGTAATTAAAGATGGCCGTTACGGCAAGTTTATTGCCTGTAATCGCTACCCCGACTGTGACTATAGAGAAAGCATTGAGGTTGTAGCCCCCGGTGAATGTCCTCTTTGCGGCTCCGGACTTTTGGAGAAGAGGACGCATAAGGGTAGAAGAAGGAAATTCTATGTCTGTGACAAAAAAGGTAAAGACCCTGAATGCCCCTTTATCAATTGGGATCTGCCGGTGGCCGGTAAGACCTGTCCGGAATGTGGCGGTTATATGGTGACCAGAAAGTATCGCGGGCGCAGCTATGAGCGCTGTGGCGACCAAAATTGCCCCTCTAATAAAAAGAAGTCTAAAACTGTCAAGACAGCAAGCAAAGAAAAAAGTCAGAACAAGAAGAAAAGAGCCAAAAGCGAGAATGAAAAAGATTAAAGTAGTCGGCGCCGGTCTGGCAGGCGCGGAAGCCGCCTGGCAAATAGCCCGGCTGGGTCTGGGTTGCGAACTGCTAGATATTAAACCGGGGCAAATGACAGCCGCTCACAGTAGTATTTATCCCGCGGAATTAGTCTGTAGCAATTCTTTGAAGTCCGATGATCCTCAGACCGCGTCCGGCTTGTTAAAGAGGGAGATGCGGCAGTTAGACAGTATAATCATGTCTGCCGCTGACGCCACCAGAGTACCGGCGGGCAGCGCTTTAGCAGTTGATCGCGAGGCCTTTGCCAGACGAGTGGATGCTCTTTTGGACAGTACAGGTTTAATTAGAAGGCGAGAACAAGAGATCGCGGATCTTGATGTCGCGGCAGACTGTCTCATGATTTTAGCCACCGGGCCCTTGACCACGGATAAACTGATGGCGGCGATGGCTAGGGAATGGGGCGATATGCTATATTTTTTTGACGCGGCAGCCCCTATCGTGAGCGCAGATTCACTCGACCCGGAGCATTATTTCTTTGCTTCCAGATATGGGAAAGGTTCTGCCGACTATCTCAACTGCCCCTTAGATAGAGATCTCTATCTCAAGTTTCGAGCTGCCCTGCTCGCCGCTGACAAAGTTCCGGTCAGAGATTTCGATCGCAAAGTCTTCCAAGACTGTCAACCTCTGGAGATACTAGCGGAGCGGGGAGAAGATACCATGCGCTTTGGGCCTTTAAAGCCGGTCGGTTTAATCGATCCGCGGACAGGCGAAGTCCCCTACGCGGTATTACAACTAAGACGCGAACAAAGTAGTGGTGAAATGTATAATCTGGTAGGCTGTCAGACCCGTCTGACTTTCTCCGCGCAAAGAGAAGTCTTTGGCCTGATACCCGCGTTACGCGAGGCGGAATACCTACGTTTCGGCGTCATGCACAGAAATCATTATATTCATGGTCCCAAAGTACTCGCGGTGGGTAACAAAGTAAGAAGTAGAGAAAACTTGTTCCTGGCAGGTCAGATCACAGGAGTGGAAGGCTATCTGGAGTCGGCCGCTTCCGGGCTCATAACCGCTAGGCTTGTCGCTTTGGTAGCGGCCGGTCTGCCCGTTGACTGCTTATCATCTCTTACCTTGCCTCCTACCACGATGATGGGCGCCCTCGCGAACTATGTGACAACATCGGACAGCAAAGACTTCCAGCCCATGAACGCTAATTTCGGCATCTTGTGTTATGATCCTGATTTTGTCACCGCCCGGCGCAAAAGAGAACGCCGGGAGCAAGTGATGCCCATGTCGGACCATCATTTGGCCATCTGGCGAGATAAATACCTTAAGCTTTGTCAGGATTACGGTCTTTGCTCATGAAGAGAGAAGACTTTTATTTTGAACTGCCGGAGGAACTCATCGCTCAGCGCCCCTTACCCAGACGCGACCATTCCCGCCTCATGGTCTTGACCGGCAATAATAATCCCGCGCATAAACATTTCTATGATCTGACTTCCTATCTACGAGCGGGAGATCTGCTGGTGCTAAATGATTCCCGAGTCATGCCGGCTCGCTTGCTTGGTCATAAGGAAAATGGCGGCGAAGTGGAAATACTCTTACTGCATCGCCGGACGAATGATGTATGGGAGACTTTGGTCAAGCCGGGTAAACGGGCCCGAGTGGGCGACAAGCTAATTTTCGGTACCGAACTCGTGGCGGAAGTTAAGTCCTGCCTGCCTTCGGGAAATCGTGAAATAGAGTTTTCATACAACGGGGTCTGGGAACAAATACTGGACAAATTAGGCACCATGCCCTTGCCACCCTATATAAAAGAAAAACTGGAGGATAGCGAAAGATATCAGACGGTGTACGCTCGTGCCTCAGGTTCGTCCGCCGCTCCTACAGCGGGACTGCATTTCACCGCGGCTCTACTCAGTGAGCTGACGCGCTTAGGAGTGGATATAATCTATATCACCTTGCATGTCGGACTAGGTACCTTTCGTCCCGTGCGCGAGGAAATAATTACCGACCATAAAATGCATAGCGAATACTTTCATCTTTCCGCAGGCGCCGCCGAGCGAATTAACCAAACCTTGGCCGGCGCGGGACGTATCGTCGCCGCTGGCACGACAAGCTGTCGGGTGCTTGAAACCCTGTTTCAATCACAAGAATATCCTTACCGGCAACTTTCCGGCTGGACAGACATCTTTATCTATCCCGGTTATAAATTCGGTTTGACAGACGCCCTGATAACTAATTTTCACTTACCCGAATCTACTTTGCTGATGCTGGTAAGCGCCTTTATGGACAGAGAACGCGTTCTGGCAGCCTATCAGTTGGCCGTAAGAGAGAAATACAGATTTTTCAGCTTCGGTGATGCTATGCTTTTACTACCGGAGGAAGACTGAAATGACAGATAATACATTCAGATATGAATTGATCCATACCTGCTCCCAAAGCGGAGCCAGAAGAGGTATCTTGCACACGCCGCGCGGCTCCTTTGAGACCCCGGCCTTTATGCCTGTAGGCACACAGGCCACCGTCAAGACCATGACCCCGGAAGAGGTGAGTTCTCTGGGGGCCGGGATTATTCTGGCCAACACCTATCATCTCTGGATGCGACCGGGACCGGAAATTGTCGCGGCGGCGGGCGGGCTACATAAGTTCATGAATTGGCCGCGCCCCATATTAACTGATAGCGGCGGTTTCCAAGTTTTCTCACTTAGCGATGGTCGCGAAATAACAGAGCGAGGCGTGAGTTTCTGCTCCCATCTTGATGGCTCGGAACATGAACTAACCCCGGAACTGGCCATTGATATCCAGACCGCCTTAGGAGCGGATATCATCATGCAACTTGATGAATGCGCCGACTGGAAAGAGAGCGAGGACTATATACGATCCTCATCGCGACGAACGCTACGCTGGCTGGAACGCTGCCTGAGGCAACACCAATTAAACAACAGCTCACAGGCGCTCTTCGGCATAGTGCAAGGTGGAGTCTATGAGGGTTTACGCCGGCTTTCGGCAGAGCAGACAGTGTCTTTTGATTTACCGGGCTATGCCATAGGCGGGCTGTCAGTCGGTGAACCGGCGGAACTCATGTACCGCATGCTGGATATCGTACTGCCCTTGCTACCAGCGCATAAACCTCGTTATTTAATGGGGGTCGGCTCGCCGGACTACTTAATTGAGGGCAGTATCCGCGGTGTCGACATGTTTGACTGCGTGCTGCCCACACGTCTGGGCCGTAACGGCACGGTGCTTACCTCAGAAGGCTATTTAACTGTGCGCAACGCCACTTATGCCGAGGATTATACCCCACTGGACAGTAGTTGTAACTGCTATGTCTGCGCGCATTATACCAGAGCGTATATCAGGCATCTGATCAAGGCCAACGAGATTTTAGGCCTGAGATTGACTACCTGGCATAATTTATATTTTTTACTTAATCTGATGCGGCAGGTGAGAGAAGCGATCAGCAATAATGAGCTTTTAGATTTTCGCTCAGAATTTTTTTCCCGCTTTGGTTATGAAAGTGTATAATCAATTATGCTTGTGCTAGAATAAAACGACATCATCAGGAAATAAATTAACAAATAATTAGCGCCGCGACGCTTTAGGCATAATGATGGAGAACGCATGATCCGCACTTTGGTGACCGCCCATATAAATTCGCTGGACCTACATGAGCTGACAATTCAGATTAATGATCGCAGCTTAGGTTATCTGACTGCTCAAAAGCAGCAAAATTATGTCGCCTCGACCAATCGCCGGGTACAGATGGTTTCGGGGATCAGAAGTGATCGTTTAGATCAAGAGTCAATCGTGCGTAGCCGAGATCTGCTACGTAAATGGGCTACCGTGTTCCGGGAACTTCAAATCTATGGCCTGGATGTTTTCCCTTCGA
>DUNL01000248.1 GCA_012839385.1 Clostridiaceae bacterium | reverse complement strand
TAAGAGAAAGAAGTGCTACTATGACAAGAAACACGAGAGAATATTAGTTTTAATGTGAGGTCAAGTCTTCGGTCTATTAGTACCGGTCCGCTACACATGTTACCATCCTGGAAGACTACCAGGTGGATAGGCCGGAAGTGGAAGCATGGTAACATGTGTAGCGGACCGGTACTAATAGACCGAAGACTTGACCTCACAATAAAACTAATATTCTCTCGTGTTTCTTGTCATAGTAGCACTTCTTTCTCTTATGCAGTTTTGAGGAGGCAATTTCCTCTATACATTCCGGTGTCGATTACTATGAGGCCATACCTGTTTACATACCGAACACAGAAGTCAAGCTCATGAGTGCCGATGATACTTGGCGGGAGACTGCCCGGAAAAGTAGGTGATGCCGGATTCTATAACAGCCACAAGATAGACTCTTGTGGCTGTTTTCTTCCCTTGAGAATTTGTCTTATTTACTCTTGATTTTGTTATATTTTTGACAAAAAAAGAACTGGCCTCGGACAAGGTCAGTTCGTGACTTAATAGTATTTAAATACTATTTTCTATTCCGGATGGATAGATTCTGTCGGGCAAACTTCCATGCAGTCACCGCAGTCAGTGCAAAGTTCAGGATCAATCTCATAGAACTCATCACCCGGTGAGATAGCGTCATACTGACATTCTGCCTCACAAACACCACAAGAAATACAGGTCTCATCAATTTTATGGGCCATTTTGAACCTCCTTCTAAATCTTAAAACTCCACATGCATTTTATACCAGCAAGTGAGAACTGTAAAGCTTAATTGTATCCAGAGAGATTAGCGTCTTTATTAACTTCACTAATATTTACACCGGGGCTTTGTTCAAAAGGGGCGCGAAACAGTTTCCCGTTCTCAAACCAGACGTGGTCATTGACTCCATGTTCTTGTAACCAGGCGCAAGTTTCAGGTACCAATCTGCCGACATTGGAAGCTGAATGGGCATCTGAGGAGATACTTATCAGATTGCCGCCTAGCTCCAGGTAACGTTGCAAAACCTCGGAATCCGGCATAGCTTCTTCTAATGAGTAGCCCCGGGCATCTTGTAATTTCCAAATGGTGGCGGTATTAATTTCAAGTGCCTGTTCATTTTCAATCATAATCCGAAATAGCCGGTCAAACTCACGCGGAGCGTGGCGGTAGAGCATTTTAGGATGATCGTGAGGAGCATAGCGAGAAAAATAATCATAATGTCCGATAATATTTGCTTCGGGGAGCATAGCGGCAGATTCAGCGATCGCTGTCAGGATGTTTCTATATGTTTCTTCCAATGAGGATTTATATACCTCGTCCGGACTATGGAAAGGGTCATAGCCGTTGATCAAATGTAGCGACATAATTACTATGTCCCAAGGATAGTCCGCGATTAGGGCTCGTAGGCGATCAATATGTTGTGGTAGATAGCCAATCTCGATTCCGTACAAAAATCCCGGCAGATCTCCCGGCTTACGCTCGGAAGGTAAGACACGGCGAGGATACATTTCCTGTCTATAGGCCTCGGGATCTAACACCCATTCCTTGCCATAAGGTGTCAAACTGCCAATGTCGTAATGGTCTGTGGCTACAATACCCGTTAGGCCAATTTCCGTAGCGCTTTGCATCATTTCGTCAAAAGTCTGAACAGCGTCCGGCGACCATTCGCTCAAGTGATTATGTGAATCAACAATCATAAAACCATTATCCGTAGTAAGTTACTATTTTCCTTTCCAGCAGATAGTATATGACAAAGAGAGTTTAGCTTCAATTCTACTACTCTTGTCCTTTGACGTTACCACGGAGCTGATCCGTTGTAACGACATTAGATTAGTATAGTATTCAATTACCACTTCTTTGTGTTAAGTTTAAGTGAGATAGTAGAATCCTGATCTGGAAGTGAACGGACTCGGTAAAGTTTATTATTAAAGGGAGCCTGTATGGAAAACGGAAAACTGTATCTGGTCGCTACGCCCATCGGAAACCCGGGAGATATGGGCGCGAGGGGCAAGGCTGTTTTGCGAGTGGCTGATCTGGTGCTATGTGAAGATACCAGATTAACCGGTCTATTATTCTCAGAGCTGGGCATTAAGGCCAATCTAATGAGCTATTATGAACATAACGCGGAAGCTAGGCATCCCCTCATTCTGGAGAAACTAGCCGACGGCGCGACGGTAGCTCTGGTTACTGATGCCGGCATGCCTCTAATCTCTGATCCCGGCGATAGGCTGGTAAAGTTAGCTTTAGAGCATGGGATTGAGATTAGCGTAATCCCAGGCCCCAATGCCGCGCTGACTACTCTAGCTGCCTCTGGTCTGTCTACAGCCCGTTTTGCCTTTGAGGGATTTTTGCCTGCACAAGGCAAAAAGCGTCGGGAACGAATCGAAAAACTGCGCGGTGAAGAACGTACTATGGTTCTTTACGAAGCTCCACATCGTCTTCGGCAGACTTTGACCGACCTCTGCCAAGCGGGGTTAGGTGCCAGACGCCTAAGTATCGGCCGAGAACTGACCAAAAGATATGAGGAGTATTTATATTTTACAGTAGAAGAAGCGAACGCTTATTACGCCAGTACTGTGCCTCGCGGTGAGTTTACCTTGGTCCTGGAAGGGAAAGATGAATTTGAGGCAGGAAGAGCGGGGGCAGAGGATGAACCGACAACGGAGGAACTAGCTAAGATCGATAAACTGATCAGGGAGCGGTTAACAACGGGGGAACGCCTTCGTCATATTGCCAGAGAGATAGCCAAGCTGACAGGCAGGCCTACTAATGAAGTTTATGAAAGGGCTTTGCGGATCCAAGGCATAAAGCCGGAGCCGCCACGTTTGTAAGATTTGATAGGGAAAACTTATTAACACAGATATTTAGTGCTATTATGTAAAATATGAGTTCTTGAGGAGGGTCTATGTCCAAGCCAAAATTCTATTTGACAACACCAATCTATTACCCGAGTGGGAAGCTCCATATTGGCCACTCTTATACCACTGTCGCCGCCGATACTTTAGCGCGCTACAAGCGTATGCGTGGTTTTGATGTAATGTTTCTAACAGGTACTGATGAGCATGGCCAAAAGATTGAGCGCCGCGCCGCGGAGGCCGGCATGTCCCCGCAAGATTTCGTGGATCAGATTGTCAGCTCGATCAAGGACCTTTGGGAATTGATGGACATTAGTTACGATCGCTTTATCCGCACGACGGATCAGCAGCATGTCCGCTCTATTGAACAGATTTTTACGCGTCTCTATGAGCGTGGCGAGATATATAAATCCACATATGAAGGGCTTTACTGCACGCCCTGTGAAGCCTTCTGGCTGGAAGGACAGCTCGACGAGGGCAAATGTCCGGACTGTGGAGCAGAGGTTGAACTAACAAATGAAGAATGCTATTTCTTCCGCCTGTCCAAGTACACCGAACGCTTACAGGAACTGTTGGAGACACCGGGTTTCCTGGAACCAAGAAGCCGCGCGCGGGAGATGATCAACAATTTCCTCAAGCCGGGGCTGGAGGATCTGGCAGTTTCGCGCACTAGCTTCACCTGGGGAGTGCGCCTGCCTTTCGATGATAAGCATGTTGTCTATGTCTGGGTAGATGCCCTCTTTAACTATCTTACCGCCCTGGGTTTCCCGGACGAAACAGACGATGTCAAGCGTTACTGGCCGGCGGATATCCATCTGATGGCTAAAGAAATCGTGCGTTTCCATTCCCTGATCTGGCCGGCCTTGCTGATGGCGCTTGACCTGCCCCTGCCGAAGAAAGTTTTCGGACACGGCTGGTTGCTATTCGGTGGCGATAAAATGTCAAAATCCAAGGGCAATGTAGTTGATCCCGTAATTCTCTGTAACCGCTACGGCGTAGACGCTATCCGCTATTTCCTGCTCCGTGAGGTACCTTTCGGTACAGACTGCAACTTCAGTACCGAAGCCTTGATTACTCGTATTAACAGTGATCTCGCCAACGATCTAGGTAATCTGGTATCGCGCACGGCAGCCATGATTCGCAAGTATTTCCCTGAGGGCCTGATTGACGAACGCGTCACGGCTAGCCCTGATCCTGAGCTCAGGCAGATGGCGACCGAACTACCGGCTAAGGTAGCCGCCGATCTCGATGAGCTACAGTATAGCAAAGCTTTGACGGAGATCTGGACACTGGTCTCTCGTACCAATAAATACATCGATGAAACCATGCCCTGGGTTTTGGCCAAGGATCCGGAAGCCAAGACTCGCCTGGCTACAGTGCTCTTCAATCTGGCAGATGTTCTGAGAATCATCGCTGTTCTGATTGGACCCTTTATGCCCAGCACTCCTAACAAGATCAGGACAGCTCTGGGCATCCCTGAGCAAAATGCCGCGGGACGCTCGCTGACTGATTGGGAATCCGCTCTGGAATTGGATCTTTATTGCGCGCCAAGTGGCGTACCTAAGACTGACCCCCTTTTCCCGCGTCTTGATCTGGAAAAGGAGCTGGAAGCCTTGGAGCAGTTCGCCGACTGATCGCGATCTGCAATATATATGGTTACTGGATAAAAGGAACTTTAAGGAATAACTCTAAGCTCCGGGAGAATTTATATTGCTATGAAAAGGAATAACTCTAAGCTCCGGGAGAATTTATATTGCTATGAAATGGTTTGATACACATGCTCATCTTCAGGACAAGCCCTTTGACAAGGATCGTGGTGAAGTAATGGACAGAGCCGAAGCCGCGGGAGTGGGTTTGGTGCTTCTGCCGGGCTCGAGTTTAGCTGATTCCAAAAAATCCTGCGCCCTCGCTCTGGAAGATCCTCGTTACGTAGTGGCTGTAGGGGTCCATCCCCATGAAGCAAAGCATTATACTGACGCGACTCATGAGCAACTTCGGAAACTGGTTTGCGAGACTAATGCCCGGGCTCGGGAAATGGGGCGTGGTCCGGTTGTAGTCGCGATCGGGGAAATCGGACTGGATTATCATTATGAACACTCGCCTCGCGCAGTGCAAAGCGAGGTCTATTACCGTCAATTAACGCTTGCCCATGAGCTAAAGCTACCTCTTATCATTCATGAACGAGAATCTGCCAGGGATAATTACGCTATGTTGACTAGAGCTGCTGCTGATGGGTTACTAGCGGACTCCGAACCTGGAGTTATTCACTGCTATTCAGGTAGCTTGGAAAGCTCCAGATTGCTGTTAAAGCTTGGTTTTTACCTGGGTTTTGATGGTCCGATTACCTATAAGAACGCCCGCCGTTCTCATGAAGTAATCAGAGAATGTCCGAAGGATCGCCTAGTCATTGAGACGGACGCTCCTTATCTTACTCCCGAGCCTTTCAGAGGTAAGAGGAATGAGCCCTCTTATCTCCCCTATATTGGCGCCAAGGTCGCTGAGCTCTGGAACTTACCCCTGGACGAAACAGCCGGCCATTTGACTGAAAACGGATTGCGCCTATTCGGGATTGACCCCCATAGATAGTTTTCTTTTTATTATTTGAGACTTGCTATTACACGAATTTCCTCAGGAAAGTCGCTAATAAATGTTAGCGTATTCCGCGTTTTTTCTGCGCGAAATTGTAACATAAGCTGCGACTTATAAATTATTCGCGATGAAAAACACTAAGAATATGGAAAATATCGTATCTTACCGCGATTGTGTATCAAATGACCTTGTTATCGGTGTGGGCTCGTAATAAGCTGAGTCTAAGAACAAACTAATCAAGGCGCTAAGCAGGGTCAGGATCTGTAATGAGAATTAGCGCCTTCGTCACAACGTATCAGCGCAATAATGGGAAAATCAGAAAGGAACAGTATGTGAATCTTAATTCAACTATTCGTCGAATTGTTTAAATGGATCAAAAAAAATATACAGAAACTTTTTGCTAAGAAGCAGAATGGTCAAGATCAGCGCAACGCAGATCAGGACAACTAATCACTCACTGCTTAACTTATGGTAAGGAGGGATCTGTCTCAGAAGTCATGAGCATTGACCTCCGTTTAAGAGGCCAGAGCGATAACTATGTGAGCATGGTTACAGGTCAGATGATCTCGGTGTAATAGCGGATCAGCTCTCCTGAACCATCTTGCTCCAGAATTTTGCAAATATCATTTTCCAGTTTTTCAGCTTTCTTTTCGGCTCTGCTCTGGTCAATAGCCACATAAGCAATAGTGAGGCCTATTAAATCCCATAGTTCCTGTTGATTTGTTTCAGCGAGGGATATATTATTGCTTGCTTTCATCTTGTCAGTGATTTTGCGCCTGAGCTTTCTCTTATCTTTCAGAGAATGTGACTCGTAAAGCTTGATATCTACCTCTGCGATTAAAACCCTATGTTTCATATGCCTCACTCCTGAACTTTTATCTATTATACTAGTCAAACCGTAATAGTTGTTTTATCTAATGTTTTATAAGTAAATGCTCATGCTAACATTAAAGATATTATCAACCAAACAAACAAGATAAGCTTATAAATCAAAACTCTTTCTACATAATGCTAACATTTCGGAGCAATTGTCTTGATTTACTATGTATTGCGCAATATTTGCGTGTCGGATTTCAGTATCTTATCTTACAACAAAAACAACAAGCAAATGAAATATTCCAACTCGCGCGCTGGGCGCGTTGATGACAAATATTCACTAATACCTTCATCATTGCGACAGAGATCGCGTGCTTTGTCAGTTTTATGTGCCCTGTTAAGAAGAGAGCCTAAAGCTTCCGGCTACGTGAAAATTGCGTGAAATCATGTGCTATTTACAGTTCAACACACGATGAATAAAAAGAAAAAGCCCTGAAACACTGTAGATTCAGAGGCTTGATAATGGTGGGAGCGACCGGGATCGAACCGATGACCCCTTGCTTGTAAGGCAAGTGCTCTCCCTGCTGAGCTACGCTCCCGTGCCTTGTACAAGGGGTCATCGGTTCGATCCCGGTCGCTCCCACCATTATCAAGCCTCTGAATCTACAGTGTTTCAGGGCTTTTT
>DUNL01000033.1 GCA_012839385.1 Clostridiaceae bacterium | reverse complement strand
TAAGAACCGATACAAGAGTCTATATACAGGCGTTTTCTATCGGCGGTATATCCTTGGAGAGTGGTGCGCTGCCGAAGGGCTTGTCTATCCAGAGTTCGCAAGTAGAGATGATTTAGTCTTTGACTTCCAAGACTACAAAAACTACGGTGAGCTGTTTGTGTCGGTTGATTATGGTATTCAAAACGCAATGGTTTATCTTCTCTTTGGCTGGAACACTAAAGAGCTTAGGTGGGAAGTTATCAAAGAGTGGCGACATAGTGGCCGAGAGACCGAAGTGCAGTTCACCGATGCGGAGTACTACGAGCATTTAGTGAAGTTTGTTGGTGGTCTTCCCGTTAGAGATATAATCATTGACCCATCGGCCAGCTCATTTATCGCAGTTGTTAAAAAGAGTAAGCGCTATAGAGCAATCTTAGCTTCTAATGAGGTGATATCAGGGATAGGGTATACTGCCTCGCTCTTTCATTTAGGCAAACTTGCAATCAGTAGAGATTGCACAGGATTAATAGAAGAGATGGGTGGTTATGTTTGGGATGAAAAGAAAGCCCTAAGAACTGGAGATGAGTTTCCAACACAGGTTGCGGATCATGGCCCAGATGCGCTAAGATATGGTTGTTATACGTTTATTCGCCGATACGAAAAAAGGTATGGTATCCTCATAGCAGGGGGGCGCACATGACGCTGTTTGAAAAAGTAAAGGGGTGGTTTATGAACTTACTACCAATTAAAGACGATGTCTTTAGAAAATTCAACTTGCAGGCAAAAGATGAAGCACAAAACTCTCTCATAGAAGAGTGGCTTGCAGTTTATCAAAATGGTGGAGGATTAGCCTTCCCCGCTGTTGTGTGTTGGGACTTGGCTAAAAAGGCTTTAGGCGAGCTTGAAATTAGAGCCATATCGGGTAGCACCGAAGACAAGGATGCGCAGAACGTTATCGACACCCTTTTAGAGCCGAATTTAAGAGGACAGTTAGAGTACGCTTTGGCCCTTGGTGGAGTTGTCGCTCGGCCTTGGTACGATACAGTTAAAGAAAAAGTAAGGGTTGGCTGGTACACCGCAGACATGATTATCCCATCGGCTTGGGATGGTGATAAACTAACAGGGGTTGTTTTAATCGACCAGCACATTGCAAAAAAGAACACTTACTTGAAACTTGAAAGTATCCAGCCCATTGAAAACGGTTGGAACATTAAGACTAAGTTGTTTAAAAGTGTTGGTGGTGGACTAGGCAACGAAGTGAGTTTAACAGAAGTTCCGATGTGGGCAACAATCGACCCAGATGTTGATATTGAGAATACTCCAACCCCACCTTTTGTTTACATGAAAACTCCTTGGGCCAACAACAAGGTTTTAAACAGTCCCCTTGGCTCTTCAATTTACAGGGATGCAATGAAGGCGATAGAAGAGTTAGAGAAGGCTTATAGGGCCTTGTGTTGGGAAATAGAAAGCGGGGAGAGGACAGTTTTTGTAGACGACTCAATGATTATGGTTGACCCAAATACAGGCGACGATAAGATGACCCAGTTAGAGAAGAAGCTTTACAGGAAGTTATCTTCCACTACAGCTAATGATCTCTTAGAACCATTTAGCCCAGTTCTTAGAGTTGATGAACTTAACGCTGCAATCAAAACACACCTAGCAATCGCTTGTATGGCTTGCCACTTAGATGCTGGTGCTTACATTTACGACCAGAGCATGCAAGCAATCACAGCTACAGAAGTTACAGCTAGACAGCAACAAACCTATGGCACTCTGGTTGATATTCAAAGCAAGATGATAGAGCCATTTATCTATGAGTATTTAGATGCCATTAGAGTTATCCAAAACCTTTACGATGCTAAAGATGCGCTAGTGGACAACCTAGAGCTTTCTATTGACTTTGGCGACTCGGTTCTAACAGATGAACAGGCAGACAGAAGTAATGCGCAGAACGAGGTCACAGTCGGCTTACGTTCGAAAGTGAGCTACCTTATGGAATATAGGGGCATGAGTGAAGCCGAAGCTTTAAAAGAGATTGAGAGGATAAAAGAGGAAACACCCGTTGCAATCGACTTCTTTGGAGCGTAGTAAATGTTAAGCAGTTCACGCATACATGGACTAGAAGAAGAAATCCTAAGAATATACGGAGAGATAGAGGCAGATTTGATTGCCTCTTTATCTCGTAAGTTAGCCACAGGTTATGATCTAAACATTAACGATTGGAGGCTAGACAAACTTAGCCAGATGGGTAGTGTTCGAGGCTCTTTGGAGTCTAGGCTAAAAACACTCACCAAAGACTCTTCACCTAAAATTGAAGAAGCCATCATCAAAGCCATGTCTTTAGCTGACAAAGCAGACTTAGCAATTATCGGAAGCGGTTCAAGAGAAGTATTTGAGAGGCTGACCAGTTATGCGATTATGAACGCTCGAAGAGGAATTAACCTATCCAACAGCCAAGCTATAGAGGCTTCTATGAACGCTTGGGTAAGCTCAGTTAATACTGCCTACATCAAGACCCTTACTGGTGGAACATCTTTAGAGCAATCAGTCGCTCAAGCTGTTAGGAAGATGGGTTCAGAGGGCTTAGTGGCCACTTATGTTTCAAGTAGTGGTAGGGTTACCCGCCAAAGCTTGGAGGTTGCAGTTAGGCGGGCAGTTACAACGAGCGTGACGCAAGCCTCCACACAAATGACAATTGAAAGATGCGAAGAAGGAGATATAGATCTCGTTGAAGTTACTGCCCATGACGGCTCTCGGCCAGAGCATGCAGTTTGGCAAGGTAAGGTCTATTCTCTTAATGGCAAAACAGATGGCTACGAGTTGTTGGCTATAGCCACAGGTTATGGAGAAGCAGACGGTTTAGCTGGTGTTAACTGTCGGCACACTTTTTACCCTTATGTTGAGGGGACTAAAAGACAAAAAGACATTGGCGACACCAAGGAAGTTTACGAGCAGACCCAAGAGCAACGCTACATCGAGCGCAATATCCGTAAATACAAAAGACAGGCCCAAGCATGTGAAGCAGCTAAGGACTATCAAGGCGCTGAAACTGCCAAAGGGTATGTATCTTCTTGGCAAGGAAGAATGAGAGAGTTTGTTGACTCCACAGGATTAACAAGACAAAGAGCTAGGGAGCAGATACAGTCATGACCAGAGAAGAACTAAGAAGATTGATTGATTGGAATTATAGCGACACTTTAAGCGACTCCACTTTAGAGATGTTTGAAGAGCTTAGGCTTGCTATCAAAAATGGTGGCAACACTATTGAGTTTAAAGATAGATCTACAGAGCTTGACGACATTGCCAGCTTAAGGGTGGGCAAGTTTCATCTAGTTAGAGATTTCAAAATAGAGGGCGATAAAGTAAAAGTTCTTTTAATGAGAAGGGTTGAAGCTTACATCCAAGGACAATGGCAAGCTCTAATGAGTTGCTAATTTGTTTTGAAGGTGATAAACTTACATAAAGCTGTTGGCCACAGCATAAAGAGGCTACTCCACAACCGAGGCATCGGAATATAAAATGCAGGAGGCTATTATGGCATTGAGTAAAGCAATTAAGGACTTGCTTACCGAGTACAAAGAAAAAGACTTGACCGATGAACAAGTCGAGGAGAAGCTAAACAAGGCTTTGGGGGAAACACACGTGCCTAAAGCGGTGTTTAATGAAAAAATTGAAGCAGAAAAGAGTGCTAAAGCCAAGCTTACAGAGTACGAGAGCAAAATCAAGGACTTTGAAAAAGCTGGAACTCTTACAGAAGAGCAGAAGATACAAATTGAAGAGTTGAACAAGAAGCTCGAAAAAACCGAAGAGGAGTACAAAGCACAACTTACTGCTACAAAGCGAACTTATGCGCTAGAAAGTGCCATAGCTGGAGCGAAGGCGAGGGACATTAAGAGTGTCCTTCCACACATCGACCAGTCTAAGATTGCTTGGAGCGAAGATAACGCTGTAGCAGGCGGTCTTAAAGAACAGATAGAAGCGCTACAAAAGGATAAAGCGTTTTTATTCGAAGTAGAAGGGGAGGGCGCACCACCCGCTAAACCTAAATTTGGTGGTGAAAAAGGCGGAGGCGGAGGGACAGACTCTCTTGCTAGTGCCTTTGCAGGTGCATTAGGACTCCCAACTAAGGAGTAGCCAAGATGGCAATTACAGTTCAAACAAAAGCAAAATTTCAGCAAGCGCTGGATAAAAAATTAATAGCTGGACTCACTTCTGCAATTATGGAGGCTAACGCTTCACAAGTGCAGTATGAGGGCGGAAAAGAGTTCAAGATACCCAACTTGGACGTAGACGGATTAGGCGACTACACCCGCAATCAAGGGTACACAGACGGTGAGTACGAATTTTCTTGGCAAACCAAGACGTTCGACAAAGACCGAGGGCGCATCTTCCCCATCGATGTGATGGATATGGACGAGACAGGCTTTGTATTAACTGCTGGTGCTTTAGCCGAGCGATTTATGACCGAAAAAGTTATCCCAGAAATTGATGCTTATCGTTACAGCAAAATCTTTGGCCTTATCAACGAGGTTTACCAAACTCACGCTTACACTCCCGACAAGTCCACCATCTTCACAGAGTTTAAAAAACACTTAACCGAAGTTGGGGACGTTACAGGTGGAGTGCCAATGGTTGCTTTTGTTAACGCATTGGTTCTAGGCACACTAGAGTCTTCAAGCGAATTTACCCGCATGTTGACCGAAACCGAAGTGCAAACAGGCGACATCAAAACAAAGGTGTTGAGCATTGACGGTGTTCAACTCGTCCCAGTTCCTTCTGCAAGGATGAAGAGCCTCTTTACCTTTGCTACAGGTTCTAATAACGCTGGTGGCTTTGCTCCTCACGCTAATGCTATGAGTCTTAACTGGATAATTTGTCCCGTTAGCGCTCCTTTAGCAATCGTGAAACACGCAATGCCTAAGATCGTTGAGCCAGAGAACAACCCAACTGCTGACGGTTACATCTACGGTTACAGGGTCTATCACACCTTAGAAATTGCAGACAACAAGAAGGGCTTGTTCCGAGTCTCCTACGACCCGATTGACGCACCTGAATTGTCAACGACCGTTGCCAAGGGCGGCGCTAGCGGAAAGACCAAGTTTACTGCTACAGCAGGGACTGGCAATAAGCTAGGCTACTTCTTGAACGCAACCGAGCGTGTTGTCAAGTTTAACGAGCGTGTTATCGTGGACGGAGACCCCGTTACTGGCTTCGAGGAGGACTACACCAGCGCTGACCCTTTCGATGCGTCTGTAAACGACTATCTCGTGATGGTTAAGTACGATGCAACGACTGGCCGAGTGCTAGAGTCTAAGACTGTTAAGCTTACTGCTGGTGAGATAACATAAGGTTGATTTATGGTATACATAGATAAAACCTATTATGAAAACTTGGGTGGTGCAGAGGTGGATAACTTCACCTC
>DUNL01000263.1 GCA_012839385.1 Clostridiaceae bacterium | reverse complement strand
GGTCCAAAGCATTTAAGAAACTCTGTAAAAAAGCAGAATCTGTTATTCTTTTAACAGGAACCCCTGTACTCAACAGACCAATAGAATTATACCCGTTACTTAACCTGTTAGCTCCGCATGAATTCAGCAATTATATCGCTTACGGCAAAAGATATTGTTCTGGCCACCGAAAAGAAATCATTACTCGCGGTGGCATCAAGAGATTAGTTTGGGACTTTACCGGACAATCACATTTAAACGAACTTAACCAAAAATTACAGAACACTGTAATGATACGCCGGCTGAAAAAGGATGTCCTAAAGGATTTACCGCCTAAGCAGTACGCTGTGGTTCCAGTAGAGATTTCTAACCAAGATGCTTATATAAAAGCTGAGAACGCATTTATATCCTGGTTAGCTGAACAAGTCCGTAAAGGTGTCTATGACAGAAAAAGATTAAATTCTGCCTTGAAAGCGGAAGCATTAGTCAAAATAAATTATTTAAAACAGCTTGCTGCATATGGGAAACTCAACATGGCTGTAGAATGGATTCGAGATTTCCTGGAATCAGGAGAGAAATTAGTTGTCTTTGCACACCACAGGGATTTAATAAATAGGATAGCCAAACAGTTTCCCGGGTGCGCTGTTATAGTAGGCGACACAAAGAACAGAATGGATGAAGTAGACAGGTTCCAAAACGATCCCAAATGCCGCTTATTTATCGGGTCTATCCAAGCAGCAGGCGTTGGTTTAACCTTAACCGCGGCATCGAATGTGGTGTTTCTTGAATACCCCTGGAGGCCGGCAGATTTTGACCAATCGGTTGATCGCTGTCATAGAATAGGCCAGAAATCCAGTGTAACCGCCTGGTGTTTGATTGCTAATGTAAATGGGATTAAGACCATAGATGAGAAGATAATATCAATCCTGCAGAAAAAGAGAAAAACGGTTGATGCCATTGTAGATGGAACAGTTGCAGATAAGATAAATGTTTTGGATGATTTAATTTCGTCATTCAGTGCTTGACATGCGACATAATCTATTGATATACTGACAGTAAGCCGCAGTATATCCATTTTATGTCGGCACTTTTCGTACCCTGGCCAAGCCGGGGTTTTTCTATTTTCTGAGTGTTTTTTTTCTTTGCGGTTCAATCCGCTTAGCAATATTGCCGGTACAAACCCGGCTAAAAAAAGGAGGGTATTTTATGACGGGTAAAGATGTATTGCTGGCCCAACTGCGGTATCTCAAAAAATGGTTTAATCGAAGTCAGAACAAAATTGATAACCCAGCTGTAAAAAAACTGGCCGAAATTTATGAAGTACCTAATGATTTATATGGAGCGTTTACTGCTTACTGTGCTGATTTTCTATTGGAACGTGAGGGTTGCTTAAATGAATTAGGTATCTTTTGGGAACTTGACATTCTCAAAGGGATTATCAACAAATGGCATTCTTTTTTTAGACCGATTGCCGATATGGTGGAAAGCAATCTAAATGATCGAGTGTTTTTGGAAGTATATGTTGAACCCAGCTATTTATCAACGACAACAATAATAATCACAGCAGACGTAAAAAGCGGCCAGGAAACGCTGGCCTTTAAGTATCAATTAAAAGCGCAGAATGTTTTTGAACAAGAAACATTTCTAGAAATGCTGGAAGCTTATTATAATTCATTGTACATGAGCATAAAAGAACTAACTAACATAGAACAAAATAATAAAACCAAAGGAGATGTCATAAACCCCACGGCTAAAGCCGAGGGGTTCTCACGGCGTTTTGGGTGAAGTGAATTGAAGAAAGATTTGCTTTATAAAAGGAGCACAACAGATTCCCCGTGGAGCGTCAACACGGGGAGTTTCATTATTAATGATTATTGACAATCATACTGTTGAATCCAATATAAGGGGAGGGGTTAAATGTCTACCATACCGAAGCCTACCCGCATAAGATCAAAAAAGACAATTCAAGAGTGCCGCAAAGATTACTGCGAACACTGTGGAAGAAAAGCTTCGGGCGAACCTCATCATGTCAGACCCCGCAGTTTAGGTGGATCGGATATCCGGGAGAACTTAATCCAGCTCTGTTTTGACTGCCACCGCGCCGCTCATGATGGCAAAATACTATACCCTGTGTTTGTGGCCATCGTTGCCAGGCGTGAAAAACTAACCATTGAAGAAGTTTGTACCCGTATAGGCTGGCCTGTTCCTGAAGAAATGAAAGTAGAAATACCAGGCTCATCTACATATACCCTGGATGAACTAATACAGCTATATATATCACTACAGGAAAACGAAGACGATAATAGATGGTCTAAAGGTGCGGTCTGCCTAGCCATCACTGAAGGGATGGGGGTATCTGTCAGGCGAACTGCTTCTTGGCTAGGCTGTTCTGCGGCACAGGTCAGGGAATTAAGGAAAACATTCAAGGTCTTCCCTGATGAAACCAAAAGAATTCCGTCATTGTATTGGCGTCACCATCGTATAGCTGCCAATACCGATGAACCGGAGAAATGGCTCACATTAGCCGCAGATAATGATTGGTCAACACGACAGATGCAGGAGAAGGTTGATATAGCCAGAGGGAAAATTGCTAAAAAGGATCTGCAGTTAGAAAAAGCTGAAAAAGCTTATCGTTTAGCCGAAGAAGTAATATTAGAAGGCGGGGAACCTGCTGACTGGTTGATAGAAAAGTTAGCAGAAATTCTTTAAAGGAGGGACATTTTGTTTAACGAAAAACCGATCATTAGAAATTTACCACATTTGCCAATATACCGGCTTAAAAAGGAGGCGATACTATCTTCTGGGTTGATTTTACCAGACGCAATGATCCTGCCTGTCATGCAGCTTACCAATATTTCACCAACTGCCTGGATAAAAAAGAAGTTCCAAAGGTTTTATGGGCAGTTGGTGAAATATTGGTAAGCTGCATGACAGGCAGGATCGTTT
>DUNL01000211.1 GCA_012839385.1 Clostridiaceae bacterium | reverse complement strand
CTCTTCGAGGATCAACTGGACCGGATCTATTCATGTGCTGCCTGATGGGACATTTAATCATAAATGTTCAACTTGTTATTGCAATTTGCGCGCGTGATTTTTCTTAATTAGATTTAATGATTAGATCGAAAGTTAAGAGGACAATAAAGGATTTGTTTTTAACCTCAACTTCTAATGTAGCTCCCATCTTTTCCGCTAGTCCTCGGGCAATTGAGAGTCCGAGACCGGTTGAGCTTTTTTGTCTGCTGGGGTTGCCCTTGTAGAATTGGAGGAATATTTCGTCGGGATTAGGCGCGGCATCTTCCGGTAGGCTGTTGCTACAGTTTAGCGTAACTGTGGGCTTGCCGGCAGGGCTATGAGTGTTAGCGTTCGTCATTAAGCTCAAGTGAACATCTCCCGCGCCGTGATCCAGAACATTCTTAATAATATTCTGGAGAATGCGAATGACGGCCTCGGGTTGCGCCTTAATCATTACGGGTGTTTCCGGCAATTCCAGAAGCGGCTCAATATTGTTTTGGGCAAAATCATCATAAAAGGCAAATAAAGTTTGCTGTAAGAGTTGATTGAAGTCTAATTCCTGGAGGGTCAATTGATATTCTTCATGTTGTAATTTGGCATAGGTAAAGAGTTCATCCAATATTTGTGTGAGGCTATTGACGCGGCGAGACATGATATCCAGGCTGTGTGAAAATTTCTTTTCATCATCGCTTTCTTGCAAGAGCTGGATATAACCATCGAGAGAGGCGAGGGGAGTACGGATATCATGGGAGAGGCCGGTGATTGTATCCATAGTGTTGATCTGTTCTTGCTTAAGTCGCTGTTGTAAATTTCTATTGTTGCGAAGCAGCCGGTTGAGATTATCAACCAGCTCATTCAGAGGCGGCAAATTAACATCGCTCGTGATCTGCATCCTACTATCATGTTGATTCAAAAAGTCCAATTGCCGCGCGATTTGCTTAATATGGCGTAAGACTAACCACAGGCCAAGGCCTGTGGTTAGGGCGAGCAGTGAAATGATAACTATTATTATAATTTCCATTCTGACTCTAATTGCTCCGGTACTATACTTGGTTACAGTACTATTGCTTATCGGAACCGGCGGGGCTTACTGATATATTCTACGTGTTTGTGGCCCCGCTATCGTTATCCTTGCCTGGGCTTTAAACTTTTGGCTTAGCTTGACTGGCTTATTATAATGTAATTACCACTAGACGTCTTTACGCTGCAGGATCAGGCTGCTGGCTGCAAGTGTTATAGCGATATAGACGAGGCTGACCAGCAAAACTTCAGTGTACACATTTGTTTCTACACCCCATTTTAACCTATCTATGCTGCCCATTACAGTATAGGGCTTGATAGTCCAGTCGGAGACCAGACCGAATGCTTTCTGCGCCCCCAGCGAAATGAGGTCAAGGATTGGCATTGCCAGCAAGGCGGAATATACGATGCCGATTAACAGAGTGGCCGGCAGGCTTCTGGTTAATGTAGCCACCAATAGTACTAAACCTACGAAGGCCAGGTGAGCTACCAGATGTGTGCTGATGAATTTGACCATAGGTCCTATCTCTTGTACTTGGAAGAGCTCGCTGTCAATCAATGGTGCACCCCAGATGAAGAGCAGACTTATAGCGATAAATAAGATTACTGTACCCAATATAGCGTTAATATATTTAGCGAAGATAAAGCCGGTACGGTTAGATGAGAGTCCGATGAAATTCTTGATGAAACCGTTCCGATAGGGTTCGGTGAAATAAATAGCCGCGAATACAATCACGAAGATTAGATAGCCGGCTCCGGTTAATTGTTGCGAGATCAAGTTTTCATTGGCGTCTTCTTCCGCGAGGAAATCTATGAGATCGTCAGAGGCCTCAACTGTCACGCCATTGTCTGCAGAGGAAACATTTTCCGTTCCGGGACTTTGTTCGGAAATGGCTGCCGGCGATGCCGCCTGGCTCTCAACACTTTCCTTATAATTTTGTATGGAATTATTTATTAAGAATAGGAAGGCGCTCAAAATCAATAGCGAAAACAATAAGGTTAGCCAAGGATAGCGACTGATTCGCAAACGCCGAAACTCCATGCGCAATAGATTAGTCATTTAAATTACCTCGTTTCTTTCTACATTCTGCTTAACAGGACTGGTAAGTTGCAGATAATAGTCCTCCAGAGAATTACGCTCTATAACCATTGTTTTAATGGGGATTCCTTGTTGAGCTAGGGCCAGTGAAATATCACCTGTGCGCTCCAAGCCCTCATAAACTTCAATCTTTTTTTCTGACACCATCCGGTAATTAGTTAAATTCAGGTTATCCAGTACCAGTAAGGCAGCGGCTGCCTGCTCGGTTTCAACTACAATGCGATCTTGGCTCTTTTGTTCTAGAGTTTCACGGTCTAATTCCTCTAGCACCTGACCGTGATCAATGATGCCAAAGCGGGTAGCCAGCTTGGATAACTCCTCCAGAATATGGCTGGAAATTATGAAGGTCAGACCTAGTTCCTGATTTAATTCGGCAATGATTTTTCTTACTTCGACAATTCCTTGTGGGTCCAGGCCGTTAATCGGCTCATCAAGGATTACTAGATCCGGACTGCCCACTAAAGCAAGCGCTATACCCAGGCGTCTTTTCATACCCATAGAGAATTTGCGCACACTCTTTTTCCCGACATTTTGTAAGCCTACTAGTTCCAGCAGGCGATCTTCAAAGCCTTTTTCTCTGACTCCAATCGCCAGACCTTTTAGTTTCAGATGTTCTTTAGCTGTGAAAGTAGGGTAGATACCGGTATCCTCAATCAAACAAGAAATTCTCGTCATGGCCTCTTTGCCGTTGCTTACTTGTTGGTCAAAGATCTGATATTCTCCCGAGGTTGGTTGTGCCAGACCACTAACCACTCGCATCAAAGTAGTTTTGCCGGCTCCGTTGCGCCCGATTAAACCATAGATGTCGCCTTGTTTAACTGTAATAGAAACATTATCGACAGCTCTTTGACGACCAAAGACTTTAGTGAGTTGGTTTGTTTGTAAAATGGTAGTCATATGTCTCACCTCTATCAATTATTTAGGTTTTGTCGTTTGTCCCATATCCATAATGAGGTAGGAAAATTTAATAATCACAAAGAAATTGTTAAGAAATCCTAAAGATTAACAACTAACATCAAGATAAATACAGTTCTGATGGGTGAACAAGATATTGCCGCGTGCGCACTTAAAAAGCAGACTTGTAATTATACATATTTAGCGATAACAAGTATGGGCAGTGCTTACCCGGGGCTAAAACTAATGGAGTTTGGTTTTTTAGAATAATTGGGCAGGATTAGGAGTTATTGCTTGAGTTTGAAACCAATGCCCCAGACGGTATCGATATATTCATCATCAGTAAGAGATTTTATTTTCTTTCGTATATTTGAGATGTGAACATTAATCGTATTATCGCCTCCAAAATAGCTTTCTTCCCAAGCATATTCGTAGATGCTTTGTTTGGAGAAAACCCGTTTCGGATTTCTTAACAAGAGCTCTAAGATATGAAATTCAGAACGCGTAAGAGGCAGTGGTTTATTCTTCAGTTCTGCTCGATATTGATCTGTGTATAAAACCAAGTCACGATACTTGAGTATTTGGTCTTTGTCCTGTCTTTGAAATCGTCGGGCTAGAATATCAACTCTTGCCGCCATCTCCTCAATGTTGAAAGGTTTAGTCAAATAGTCGTCAGCGCCACTTGTTAGTAATTCTAATTTAGAGTCAAGGCTATCTTTGGCGGAAATAACCAGTACCGGTACATCCTGAATATTTTTAACTTGCCGCAACACTTCCTCTCCCGTTAGACCGGGTAACATCAGATCCAGCAACATAACAGCGAATGTTTCCTGTCGCGCGAGCATTAAAGCTTCGGTTCCGGAATAGGCCTGGCGACAAGAATATCCTCGACGGGTGAGGGCAGTTTTGATCATCTGATTAATGTCATTGTCGTCTTCAACAATTAATATCTTTTTTTCGATTCTGATCATTCCTTCCGGCCACTGATTGTTAATATCTATTTTTTAAACTAAAGCTTTGGCTCTCCAACTGGAAGCGCTGTCTACCTGAACCATAAAGGAAAATAGACCGCTTGTCGAAATCCTACATCTCTATTATTAATAATATTTTATTACAGGTCTCGCAAAGAGAAACTAATCATCCATATCGATTGACTTTGCTATATTAAGCGCTCTTAAAAGCGGAGTCTTCTTATATACATTGCGTTCCATTGATACCAGTAGTTTCGCCAAAAACTTGACAGCATCGAGTACGTAACTTCCCCTGTTTAACATAATACATTCTGATCTAGCGCCACCTTCAGCGGCGTCCGTTACTTCAGCCCTGGTCGGGATG
>DUNL01000240.1 GCA_012839385.1 Clostridiaceae bacterium | reverse complement strand
GATGTTTGTCCAGCACATGCTGGCCAGCCTCAAGCCCCGTGGTCGTATGGCTACCATCATGCCCCACGGTGTGCTCTTTCGCGGTGGTAAGGAAAAGTTGATTCGTGAAATATTAATCAATGATGATGTGATTGAGGCTATTATCAGTTTGCCCTCGGGCCTTTTTTACGGCACCGGCATCCCCGCCTGTGTGCTGGTATGCAATAAAAGCAAGCCTGATGCTTTGCGTGACAAGATATTGTTCATCAATGCCGACCGTGAATATGCCGAAGGCAAGGCCCAGAACAAATTGCGGCCCGAAGACATCGAAAAGATTGACTTTGTCTTCACTAACAAACGAGAGGTTCCTAAATACAGCCGCCTGGTAAGCAAAGATGAAATCATAGAAACCCATGACTACAACCTCAATATCCGCCGTTATGTGGACAATACTCCAGATCCTGAACCAGGGGATGTGCAGGCACACCTGATCGGCGGCATTCCTGAGGCTGAAGTTGTCGCCCATGCCGAAGATTTCGCCTGTTTCGGGGTTCTGCCTGAAACACTCTTTGTATCCCTGCGTTCCGGCTATCTTGACTTTCGTGAATCCATCGCTGACAAACGAGCCATCAAGGATGCCTTGGAAAGTGACCCGGCACTTCAGCAGACACTTGCTGATCATTTTGTTGCCTTAAAAAACTGGTGGGCAGTGGCCCAAGATGATTTGACCGGGCTGCAAAATGGCAATAAGATTCCCGAAGTGCGACGCACGATGTTGACGACACTCAAAAACAAGCTGATTCCTTTGCATGTATTGGATGAGTTTAAGAGTGCCGGAGTGTTTGTGAACTGGTGGCAGAACATACGTTACGATCTTAAGACCATCATCTCCTCCGGCTGGCACCACAGCTTAATTCCTGACGACTATCTAATTACAGAGTTTTTCCAGGCAGAGGCTGAACAGATAGAAGCGCTGGATGCCCGGATCACTGAGGCGCAAAGCGAACTGGATGAGGCAGTGGAAACAGCGATGGAAGTGGCTGGCTATGAACCGGATGAAAATGAGAATATTTCAGTAACAGCTATCAAAAGGATTCTTAAAGACCTGATAGATGATCTCAAGGACAGCAAGGGAGAATCCGCAAGTAAAGAGCTTGCTGCCCTAATGGAGCAAGATGAAACCATTAAGGCTATTGAAAAGCGTATTAGTAACAACAGAGCTGCCCTGAGAACCAATAAGAATGAGCTGGAAATCAAGATAAAGCTTAAACGCATGGGTGGCGATAGGTTTAAGGCGGAAAACCTGGAACTGATCCGGCAGATAGATGCACAGTTAGCGCAGTTAGACAGCAGCAATAAGGCGGACAAAAGGAAGATCAATGCTCTGAACAAGGATAAAACCGTGCTGCAAAAACGCCTGGATGAAACCGACATTATGCTCACTGCTATCGGTGGACAGCTTACAGAGGAAGATGCCTGTCAGCTGATCCTGAAAAAGCTTTATGATATGGTAAATTATGAACTGAACCGCTATCTCAATGCTGAAAAGCGTGAGTTGATTAAAGTTGCGGAAAATTTTTGGGATAAATACGCTGTCTCCTGTCGCGAATTGGAGAGAGAACGAAATGAGACACTGCAGACGCTGGATGGATATTTGAGGGGGTTGGGGTATTTGAGATGAAGACTATAGAGGGTTGGAAAACAGAGCAAATGGGTGCTCTTATCAAGGACATTGGTGATGGTGGAACTCCTGATACAAATAAAAAGGATTATTTTGGTGGCCAAATTCCCTGGGTTGTAATTCAAGACATTTGTAAAGATATATCCACGACCAAAACAACCCTTACGTCTCTTGGCTTACAATCGTGCTCAACCAAGTTGTGGCCGGCTGGTACAGTAATACTTTCTACTGGCGCAACAATAGGGGAAGTCGGACTGGCCTCGGTTCCCCTTGCCACAAAACAGGGTATTCATGGAATAGTTTGTAAAGAAGAATTATCTAGCCGTTATCTATATTACAAACTCCAAACGCTTCGAGACTTTCTCTGTGCTAATGCTCAAGGAAGCACCATTAGAGAGGTTCGGGCAGCTTTTCTACGGACTGTACCTATTACATTTCCCAAATCTCTTCTTGAACAAACCAAAATCGCCGAGATTCTCTCCACGGTGGACCGGGCGATTGAACAGACCGAGGCTTTGATTGCCAAGCAGCAGCGCATCAAGACCGGCCTGATGCAGGACATCCTAACCCACGGCATTGACGAACACGGCAACATCCGCTCGGAAGAGACACACCAATTCAAAGACTCCCCACTGGGCAGGATTCCGGTGGAGTGGGAAGTGAAACAGCTATCGGAGATTACTAGTATAAAGGGAGGAAAGCGATTACCAGTTGGACATAGTTACACAGAGGAGGATAATGGATATAGATACTTGCGTGTCTTAGATTTCTTTGAATGTGAAATTGATTATGAAAGCTTGGTGCTACTTGAAGAGAGAACCTTTAATGCTCTTGGGAT
>DUNL01000114.1 GCA_012839385.1 Clostridiaceae bacterium | reverse complement strand
GCCCTGTAGGAGTCCTTTAATTTCAGAGAACTGGCGGCGTACTTCTACTACCATTTCACTGGCCGTCCTGGTTACCGCGTTAATCAGCATACCGGAGAATGTGAAAGGTAATGCCGCTCCGATCAAGCCACCTACCAGCGTTAAGGGATCAACCATGTTTAGAGTTAACAACTGATCGGCAGGCGTGAAAGAGAAGAGATAAGAAACCAACATGGATAATGTTGCTAGAGCGGCGGAGCCGATAGCGAATCCTTTACCGATAGCGGCAGTAGTGTTTCCTACAGCGTCCAAAGTGTCTGTAATCTTTCTGACACCGGGATCCAACTCACCCATTTCGGAAATACCGCCCGCGTTGTCTGAGATCGGTCCGTAAGTATCTACTGAAACTGTAGCCGTTACAAAAGCGAGCATTCCGGTAGCTGCCATGGCCACACCGTACATACCGCATAAGGCATAAGAAACAAGAATAGCTATACCGATAACAACGATAGGAGCCATTGAAGATTTAAAGCCTACGGAGAGCCCTTCCGTGACGGTTATTGCTACACCTTCTTTAGTGGATTCGGCAATACCGCGTGTCGGACTGTAATCGTAGCTCGTATAATATTCAGCCAGGTATCCGATCGCGATCCCGGCGACAACTCCTAAACCAGCGGCAATCCAAGGGGATAGAAAGCCAACAGCGAACCCGGCGCCCTCCAGATCCTCCGCCGGCATATTAAGAAATTGCATGATGGTAATAAAAAAGCCAACAAACATGGTTAAACCGGCAGAAATATAAGTGGAAAGATTGAGTTCTTTATGTGGAAAATCTGACAGTTTTTTACGCTGCAACATGAAGAATGTGCCGATAACACAAGAAACTAATCCGCCGGCGGCCAGCAAGAAGGGGAATAACATCATCCTCTCCAGCATCGCCGAGCTGAATACAGTATGCTGACTACGGAACAGTTCGCTAGCCAGGATCATGGCGGACATAATAGCTCCGACATAAGACTCCAACAAGTCAGCGCCCAAGCCGGCAACGTCACCTACGTTGTCACCAACATTGTCCGCGATAGTAGCGGGGTTACGCGGGTCATCTTCCGGGATATGTGCTTCAGTCTTACCGACCAAGTCAGCACCCATATCGGCGGCTTTAGTATAGATACCACCGCCCACGCGATTAAACATGGCGATAATAGAACAACCTAGAGCATAGCCTGATAAGGTTATCGTAAATGAAGTGGGTAGTCCCCACCAGTTGGTGATTGCGGTATTATCAATCAACATCTGGTATTGACCCAACAAAACACCGAAAACCAAATAAACTATAAAAATTCCCAATAACGCGAATCCGCCTACGCACAATCCCATTACGGAACCACCGCGATAAGCGAGTTTTAGGGTCTCTCCCAAACTATTAGTAACCCTGGCGCGATTAGCGACGCGTACGTTGGCATAGGTAGCGATCTTCATACCTACCCAACCCGCGGCGCCTGACATTACAGCGCCTAATAAAAAAGCGACGGCCATTTCCCAAGAAATGGCTACACTGAGAATCACGGCCAGTATCAAGGCGATCTTGGCGACGATTCTGTATTCATACATGACGAAAGTATTAGCGCCCAACCGGATCGCGGCCGCAATCTGTTGCATGCGCTCTGTTCCTTCATCCATTTTTTTGACATAAGAAAAATTAAACAGTGAGTAGGCCAGCCCCAATACGGCCGCAAACAGGAGCAAAACCAAAGCAAGTGTCATTTCACCCTCCTATACAAGTGATCTCCTATTAAGTTTATGTATTGCTTATGTAAAGATGATACTGTTTAAGCTCATCTTAATCAAGTAGTGATTAAGCGTGTCAGCGATTATTCTTCTGTCCCTGACCGAGGTCGGCAGTAGACAGAGAAAATGACCTCACGCTGAATACCAAAAACTGTCTGCGCATAATTATAACAACTATACCGCTTGATTTAACAGCCAAGACATATCGGCAATAAACAAAGTCAAATCGTCTACTAAAATTCAATGCCTTATTTTTCAGTTAAAGCTGCGCGCGTTTAGCGTATTTATTGTTTTTCCTTAGATTTATAGAGCTTGATCAAGGCCTGGGTACCGTCATCTTCAAAACCGAGCTCAACCATTTTTTCGTACATTTCTTTCACAGCGTGGACTGTAATCAGCTTGGTATCACGATTAGCCATCTCCCGCTCAATTATACCTATGTCTTTAAGGAAGTGTTTAATGAAGAAGGCCGGAGCGAAATCACCGTCTAAAACTCGCGGCGCCATATTTTCCAGCTGCCAGCTACCGGCCGCGCCTTTAGTTATTACGTCCAGCATTTTTACCGGATCTAAGCCGACCTTTTGAGCATAGGTCAGAGCTTCCGTCATAGCGGCGGTATTACCCGCTACCGCCACTTGATTGGCTGCTTTGGTATGTTGTCCGTAGCCGGCTCCTCCCATAAGACACAAAGTAGTAGAAAAAGTTTCCAGCAAAGGTTTTGTCCGAGCAAAGGTGTCCGCGTCACCACCGACCATTACAACCAGCGTTCCCTTTTTCGCGCCGGCATCACCACCTGAAACAGGAGCGTCCAGCACAGATATACCCCGAGACTTTCCTTCGCGGTATAGCTTTACCGCCAGTTCGGGGGAGGAAGTAGTAAAGTCAATAGCGATCGTGCCTTCAGGCGCTAAGCTGAAGATGCCTCCGGGACTTAGATATATTTCCTCAACATCACTAGGGTAGCCGACCATGGTCATAATTATTTCACAATCTTTTATGGCTTCACTTAGAGAAGAGTAAGCCTTGCTGTTTTTTACCAATTTTGTCGCGGCTTCCGCTTTGGCCTTAGTGCGATTATAGAGATGAAGTTCGTGTCCTGCCTCAGCTAGATGACTGGCCATGGGTACACCCATAACCCCGGTACCGATCCAGGCTATTTTCGTCATTATTGTCCTCCTTTTAGGAAAATATTTTATCTCAATGGACATGATAGCATTTAATTTTTGGTCCTTCGCGGAATTCGTCAGTCTACACTTGCTTTTTCTCTTTTTATGTCCGTTCTTTCTTCTGTTATTATAATTTGGAGACATTAATTTACAGTAAATGTTAAATGTCGATAAAATATTTTTGTTACCGGGGGGACTAGATGTCTAAATATGACTTTACAACTATCGTGAAACGAGTAGACTCATCCAAATGGCAGCGCATGTATGAGCTAAATCCTGATGTAGCGGGGGATGTTATCCCGCTTTCAGTCGCGGATATGGAATTTGTGATGGCGCCTGAAATTATTCAGGGTCTTAAAGATTATCTTGATTATGCTGTTTTAGGCTATAGTTTTCCTTCGCGGGGTTATATCGCGGCCGTAAAAAATTGGCTGCTGAAGCGACACAATTATAGAATTGATCCGGAACATCTGGTTGTAACTTCAGGAATAGTGCCGGCTTTATATCAGGCGGCGCAAAGCTTTACTGAACCAGGTGACGGTATAGTTGTTATGCCTCCTGTTTATTATCCCTTCTTCCTGGCAATTGAAAAGAGTGGTCGTCGGGTGGTAAATTGTCCCTTAAAGTTGGCAGGTGACAGATATGTAATGGATCTGGAACTGTTGGAAGAGCTGACATCAGGCAACAAAAACAAATTGCTCTTGTTCTGCAGTCCACATAATCCTGCCGGTAGAGTCTGGGACAAAAATGAGTTACTAGAACTAGCCAGAATAATAATCAAGAACGACCTGATTGTAGTTTCCGATGAAATTCATCACGATATAATCATGCCGGGGCACGAGCATACCGTGCTGGAGACTCTATCAGAAGAGATAGCCGCGCGAGTTATAACCTGTACCGCACCCACCAAGACTTTTAACATTGCCGGCTTATCGGTATCCAATCTTTTTGTCTCAAATCCTCAACTTAGAGAAACACTTTGTCGCACGATTGAAAGAACCGGCTTTAGAGGCAGTACCATACTCAGTTATAAAGCGGCTGAACTGGCCTATAGCCACTGCTCAGAGTGGTTGGATGAGATGATAGGGGTTATCCGGGACAACGAAAACTTAGTCCGCGCTTTCTTTGCCAACCATTGCCCGCGGGTTAAGATATATCCTTTAGAAGGTACTTATCTCCTCTGGTTGGATCTTAGCAGCTGGAGGTTTACTGTAGAGGAACAAGAAGCTTTCCTGGAACAGGAGGCTCAATTTTTTACTAATCACGGCAGAGTTTTCGGCTTAGGGGGTTCCGGCTTTGAGAGGATCAATCTGGCCTTGCCTACACAGGCTCTGACCATTCAACTGGACAGGCTTTTGCAGGCTATGAGAAGGAGAGAACTCTGTAAGTAGACCGCGTGGAAGATACTCTTACTGATGAATAAGCTTAAGGCCTCTGTCAGCTACTAGCTATCTTTGACTTCGGCACCCGAATATCTGATGATTTCTAAAGCCAATTCATAAGTAGGATCAATGAAATCTCCGTTAAAATTGTATTCTTTAACGGCAATAGGTAACTCGGTACAGCCCAGAATAATTTTTTGCGCCCCTCGGTCACGAAAGCAATCCAGCAAGGACTGAAAGCGTTCCGGTCTTCTTAAGGGCATCCCTGCTTTGACTGTGTCATATATTACTTCAGTCACGATTTTTTGCTCTTTTTCATCCGGTACCAGGGGTCTAATACCGGCCGCTTCCAACTCCTTTTGATAGACTCCGACTTTTGAGAGTCCCTCTGTGGCTAGCAAAGCAACAGTTTTAATAGAGTTTTCTCGAAGGCGTTCCACAGTAGTACCGATCATAGAGATAAAAGGTATCGGCACGGAGCTTCTTAATTCAGACATAAAATAATGAGAAGTGTTACAAGAAAGAGCCAATGCGTCAGCGCCGGCTACAGTCAACCTTTTCGCCGATTTTATCAGTTCGGGCAAAGGACTTGGTCCCCCACGTACTAAGGCTTCTGTGCGATCCGGGATGGCGGCGTTGTTATCAATGAGGAGTTGCACATGATCTTGATCGCGGTCAGCTTTGGTATTGCTTATAATCTGATACATCAGATCACAGGTTGCCATCGGCCCCATGCCGCCTATAATGCCAATTACTTTTCTCATTTCTTTACCCTTTGTAGTTTCTATATCAATTACTTGACAGACTACCATTCTTTCCTGGTTTCTAAAGCGATATCTCTGACCATTAGATCTCTTATTTTCGCCGGGTCTTCAGTTTGTCCCAGTACCCACATCAGCTTTGTGACAATGGCTTCTCTGGTCATGACACCGGCGGAGATAACGCCTGCTTTCTTTGCCTTTCTCCCGACCTCATATGTATCGAGATTGGTACTTTCGTATAATACTTGTGTATCTAAGACCACCGTGATACCTTGGGCCAACAATTCTTCCACGGCTCTTATTAAATCGCGTCGATAGAAAGGGAGACCCCCACAGCCATATGCTTCAATGACTATACCACGAATGTCAAGTTTCTTGACTTGTAACAGCCAGTCCGGTTCAAAACCGGGTGTCAGCTTGACTAACATGACCCTAGGATCTAATCGCGGTAGCAGTTTCGCCTCCCGGTGGACAGGTGTGTCTACTCGGCTATTAGACATATTCGCGTATCGCAACTCACCTGCGCTGATAGTAGCTACCAGTGGGAAGTTTACGCTATCGAAGGCGTCAAAAGATTGAGTGCGAATCTTAACCGCGTGATTTCCCACGATCACTTTGCCGGCAAAGACTACAAAGATTCCTTTCAGTTCAGAAGTAGCGACTTGAAAAGCATCGAGAAGATTCTTCCGCGCGTCTCCTTCCGGATCAATGATTGATCTTTGCGAACCTGTTAAAACAATCGGTTTCCCCGGATTCTGTAATAGGAAGCTGAGGGCGGAAGAGGTATAGGCCAGAGTATCCGTACCATGGGAGATCACGATACCATCATAGTAGGGTAAGGCCTGGTAACATTCATGGGCAATTAATTGCCACTCTTCCGGTTGCATATTAGTGCTGTCCAAATCGAGAATTTTCTTGCTTTCTACCTCGCAGCTTAACTTTACTCCGGGAACCGCGGCCAGCAGATCTTCGGGCCTGAATTGAGGACTCAGTCCTTCCGCGGTATGATCTGAAGCGATGGTACCGCCGGTAGCGAGTAGCAAGACTTTTTTCATTCTCTAACCTCCAAATTTATGTTCACTATTATAAACATAATTGTGTCTCAGGTTAAATCCGTTAACAATAGCTTTAAAGTAAAGTTAATGTTCATTTTAAAATGTATTGTATTATTAGTCTCGGGATTAGATAGATAGACAAACTATTGGGACCGTGAGGAGTGAAATGAGTTTTTGGGATGTAGTTGAACCTGTTGCTATCTTATTAATTATTATCGCGGTTGGCTTCATTCTGCAACGGCTGAAACTGTTAACAAGAGCCGGGGCGCGGGAGATGACTATGCTGCTGATGAAGGTGATTTTACCTTGTGTCATCATAAATTCTTTCCAAATTCCCTACAAACCCCAAATAGCGAACAATATGCTGATCGCTTTCTTCAGCGCTGTAGCCGCCATGACCCTTTCAGCCTTCGTCTCCTTTTTTGTTTTCTCGACTACGGAGCCTGATGATAAGAAGATATCTCTGGTCTATGCTACTTTGTTTTCTAATGCCGGTTTCTTTTCGCTGCCGGTCTTGGAATCGATAGCCGGAGCCGAGGGGGTAGTTTACGGATCGATGTTTCTCCTCGTATTTAATATATTCACTTGGACTGTAGGTATTTGGCTGATGGAGTATAAGCGTAATAGAGATCTGTCTCTGCTGGCTCAGGTCAAGCGATTAATCATAAATCCGGGTATTGTCGGGATAGTCGTGGCGCTGATTTTGTTCTTTACGCGCTGGTCTCTGCCCGGTGTTCTGGGTCTGACGGTTAAGGGAATTTCCGCGCTCAATACGCCCCTGGCGATGATTGTTGTCGGCTTTCAGATCGGAGACAATATTGACCATGCCTTTAAAATAGACGCGAAAGTTGTTTTGTCCGGTCTCTTGAGAAATGTAGTCCTGCCACTTCTTACTTTAATCTGGATTGTTCTGCTGATTGAAGATGAGATTCTGGCTGTGGCGGCGCTGGTTCCCGCGGCTGCTCCGACAGCGGCTAATGCCGTTATTTTCGCCTACGCGTATGAAAGAGATATACCGACCGCTACGCAATGCATGGTTTTTTCTACGCTGCTTAGCTTGCTGACTCTGCCGGCGCTGATCTGGCTTGCGCGACAACTTGGATAGAGGATAGTTTCTTGAGAAAATAAGTGGTGCCGATCTATTCAAGACTCGGCACCACCTTTGTTAATAACAGAAAATTAGTTACTACTTATTTTACATCCCATTCGTGAACATTGAGTAGGAAACCATAAGGAGACGGTACCGCGTTAATCAAGTGTTTAGCGACAACACCAAGTGGTGAGATGACATAAACCGAGACTAGCGGCACATCTTCTTGGATTAGTTTATCTATATCGCTGTAGGCCTTTTTAAGATCCTCGGGATTCCCGTCCTCTATAGCTCTGACAGCTTCAAGGTAGCCGTTCATTTCTTCAGATGAGTATTGCGCCCAGTTTTGGAATTCCGGAGTGCCTGTAACCAGCCAGTTAACATCGGGATAGGGGTCTACCGGAACCATTGTATATTGGACAGCTAACAGATCAAAGTCATGTGATCCCGCCGCTTCTAGCAATGTGCCGATATCTACGGTAGTAATCTTGGCTTCGATGCCGATATCGCGCAGTTGCTCTACTACCACATTAGCCGCTTTGACGAAAGTGGGATCGCCTGAGTTTACTTTAAAATCCAGAGGCTGATCCTGAGTCCATCCCGCCTCTTCGAGCGCTGCTTTCGCTTCGTCCGGCGCGAAGGGCAATGGGGTAACGCCTTCGTCAAAGAATGGTGAGTAAGAGGTAATGAAACCGTCGATAATTTCACCATTGCCATTGAGGAAGCCATCCAGAATCTGTTGGCGGTTGATAGCTTTATTGATAGCGAGGCGTACCTTGGGGTCGGGAACGCTGACGGTATTGATAAAAAGCAATTGATTTGTTACAGGTGGCGCGTAGACAGGCTCGACATTCTCTAAGGCTTCAATCGCTTGGTGATCCGCGTCAGGTATAGAGGCCATAGTGGGCTGGATGAAATCAATTTCACCGGTTTTCAGGCCCGGAAGAAGTTGATTGCCTTGAACTACTTTAATATTAAGATTTCTAATCTTAGGAGCGCCAAGATAGTATTTGTAATTCGCTTCATAAGAGGCGAAATGCTCCATATTGACTGAATAACATTTGTAAGGTCCGGAAACAACTTCAGGATTGTTGAACCAGTCGGTTGTCTTGAGCTCACTAATTGACATGTCGCCCAGTTTATGCTCGGGAATTACATGTAAGTAGCGAGCGTAAGTGTTGAGAAATGAGGTTAGGGGTATGGGGGTGGTCGCCGTCAACGATAATGTCATATCGTCGATCTTATTGAGACCGGGTACGCTGTCCAAGGTGGCGTCATCAGGCAGATAACCACTTTCGTTCCAGCCGTCAAAGATGCTGTATAGGCCCATAGAAACATTGCCGATACCTGTGCTGGTAAGCTTGAGCAGTGTAAAGATCACATCATCGGCGTCCACCTGCTCGCCATCAGACCACTTGACATCAGGATTGATTTTGATCGTAAAAGTTAAATTATCCTCAGTGGTGATTTCCGAAGCGATCTGAGGTACAAATTCCAAATTCTCGTTCAAGTCAACTAAAGGCAGGAACATCAGACTGATGGCATATTTGTTGACCTCGGTGGCGTCAAGGAGTAAGGGGTTCAATGAGCCGATAACATTTGTTACTCCTATATTTACTATCTTCTCAATGACCGGCTCCGCGTCGGGTTCATCCGAATCAGGTTCATCCGTATCGGGTTCAGGATCCTCTTCATCCGCGGCCGGAGTTACGTCCTTTGCTTCTTCATCAGCCTCTGTCTGCGCGTCTTGCTCCGGGTCTTTTTTGCCACAGCTAACCAGTCCGATCAGTAGTGAGGCGACCAGAATAAGCGCGACAACCGCGCTTACGATTCTTACAATACTCTTTTGTTTATCATTCATCATTGAACAGAAACCCTCCAATCTATAAACGATCCACTACATATTCTATATGATAAGTATATTAGTGTTGGTAACTAATGCAATAAATAGTTAACAAAAACGGGAAAGTTACTGTGGTATTATGATGGAACGAAGCTTTTTGAGGGTCAATTGATACAATGCGAAAAACTGCAGACACAGAGCCCATCTTATCGGTGAGGGGCTTGGAGATAACTTTTAAAACTGATCAGGGTGACCGCGTTTTCCTACGTGATGCAAGCTTTGATATAAGGCCGGGTGAGGTTTTAGGCATCGTCGGTGAGTCCGGTAGTGGCAAAAGTATCACAGCTCTGTCAGTTATGGGATTGTTGCCTGTTAGTGGCCTCGTCTCCAAAGGTGAGGCCTGGTTTGAAGGACAGGATCTATTTGCCCTGTCACCGCGACAGTTGGATAAGATTCGCGGCAAAAGATTATCGATGATATTCCAGGACGCTCTGACCAGCCTCAATCCCGTCTTTACAATTGGTAATCAAATAGTGGAAAGTATTAGAGCGCATCAGGATGTTTCTAAAACGAAGGCGAGACAAATGGCCACGGATCTCTTAGACAGGGTTGGTATGGCTGACCCGGAGACGGTGTTGGGTCAATACGCGCATATGCTTTCCGGCGGCATGAGGCAAAGGGCAATGATCGCCATGGCTTTGGCCAGTGAGCCGGCACTGATTATCGCTGATGAGGCTACCAGCTCTCTGGATGTCACGATTCAGGCCCAGATTATGCATCTGTTACGTGAGCTATCTCTTGAACGCGACATGTCGGTATTGCTAATTACCCATGATATTGGACTAATTGCCCAAATGGCGGATCAAGTAGCGGTAATGTACGCGGGTGAGATTGTAGAAAATACAGATGTTTTTACATTGTTTGAGGCGCCGGGACATCCTTATACCAGAGCTTTACTGGAGACGGTACCCAGCATTGAAGATGATAAGGATCGTGAGTTGCGAGCGATTCCGGGCGTTGTTCCGGAAGACTATTACACTATTACCGGTTGTCGTTTTGCCAGTCGCTGTAGTTATGTTAAGCCTGAACGATGCTCCCTGCCTCAGATAATGCTCCCGCTTGATGAATGTCGTCAGGTACGTTGCCTGCGAGCCCAGAATAATGAGTTAGAGTTTGTCCACTCCACGCAATGTGAAGCTTCTAAAATCGCTTTAGCGCGACGTAAAGAAGAAGCTTTACAAAAGCTTACAGACCGGGCAGTAATATGAGCTTGCTGAGAGCGGAACATTTATATAAAACCTATCCTGCTCCGGGTAGCCTGAGTCGGAAAAGAAAAGTCCACGCCGTTACGGATGTTTCTTTAACAATGTCCGCGGGTGAGACACTGGGCTTGGTCGGTGAATCCGGTTGTGGCAAATCAACTCTGGGTCGCTTGCTGGTTGGTTTGGAAAAACCGGATAGCGGGCAGGTTCTTTTCCGCGAGCAAGATATTTTCCAAGTTAAGAGAGCCGATAAGAAACAAATTAGAACCCAAATGCAAATAGTGTTTCAGGATCCCTGGGCTTCGCTGAATCCGCGCAAGAGAATCTATGATATTTTGTCAGTGCCCATGCTCTATCATAAATTAGCGGATCAGGGGAATATAGAGGATAAGGTAACTGATTTGTTACTACGAGTAGGACTACCTACAGATAGCGGAGAGCGTTATCCGCATGAGTTCTCCGGCGGGCAAAGACAACGAATAGGTATTGCCCGAGCCCTGTCTTTGAATCCGGCTCTGCTTGTTTGCGATGAACCGGTGTCAGCTCTCGATGTATCAATTCAGGCTCAGATTCTGAATCTATTGGCAGAAGTACAAGCTGAGTTTAATCTGACCTTAATGTTTATCGCGCATGGCCTGGCCTCAATAAAATATCTCTCCGACCGTATCGCGGTTATGTATCTGGGTAGGATAGTTGAGGTGGCCACAGCCGAAAAACTATTTAGTCACACTTGTCATCCCTACACTAAGGCGCTGATAATGTCTTCGCCTGTGCCCGATCCCTACCGAAGACAAGAGCCGGAGGCGCTACTGAGTGGCGAGATTCCTTCCAATGTCGAGCCGCCACCAGGCTGTTCCTTTCATCCCCGCTGTCCGCTGGTACAGGATTCCTGCCGTCTGGAGGTTCCGTCTCTCCTGACCGTGCCGGATGACGATACGCATCTTGTTGCCTGTCCGATATCTTTAGCTGGAGGTAAATGTGAATAGGGGTGGACTCTTGCGCTATGTACTTAAGCGGCTTCTGATAGCGATTCCGGTTTTGATCGGCATTACTCTGCTTGACTATTTACTGATGAATCTGGCCGGAAATCCTATAGATATGATGATTGGTCCACGGGTTACGGAAGCTACCAAAGCCGCGAAAATGATTGAGCTGGGCCTGGATCAGCCTTTCCTGGTTCGTTACTGGCTATGGCTGACAGAGCTGGTGCGCGGTAATATGGGTTATTCAATTGCGACTTATCAGCCGGTTACTGAAATGATCGCTCAAAATTTGCGACCGACTCTGCTCTTGATGGGAACTTCCATGCTCTTGTCTTTTCTGATAGCGATACCGATGGGTATTCATTCAGCTCTGAAACAATATACTGTACACGACTATTTTATCGTGGGAAGCGCCTTCTTGTTTATTAGCATACCCGGTTTTTTTCTGGCGCTAGTGATGGTCTATATCTTTTCCACTCAACTGGGCTGGTTGCCGTCCAGTGGCATGAAGACATTAGGGGCGGCAGGTGGAGTGGGTGATACTATCAAACATATGATTATGCCTGTTCTGGTGATGGCGGCCTCAGTTACCGGCAGTAATATACGCTATATTCGTTCCAGTATGCTGGAGATTTTACAACAGCCCTATTTGCGTACCGCGGAGAGCAAGGGTATCGGTCGCTTTAAAGTTATTGGTAAACACGCCTTCCGAAACGCTATGATCCCGATTGTGACTTTAATCGGCTTACAGTTGCCGATGCTCCTTGGTGGCGCGGTAGTTATTGAGCAGATTTTCTCTTGGCCCGGCCTAGGTCTGCTGACAATGAGTTCCATACTAAATCGTGACTTTCCTGTCATTATGGGGGTAAGTCTTTTAGCCGCGATCGCGGTCTTAGTGGCAAATATAATTACCGATATTCTCTACGCGATAGTCGACCCGACTATCCGTTATGATTAGTGAGTGTTGTATGGCCAAAAACAGTTATTTGAAAACAGTCTGGAAACGCTTTAAACGGCACAAATTGGCCATGGTCAGTTTGTTTTTCCTCTCTTTTGTGATTTTGGTCTCGATCATAGCGCCTCTAATCGCGCCATATCATCCTGATCGCATCACCGGTGACTTCGGAGCAGGTCCGGGAAACGGACATTTGTTGGGCACTGATGATGTTGGTCGGGATGTGCTGAGCAGGGTTATCTACGCGACCAGGGTCTCTTTGCTGGTAGGAGTTCTCGCTACTTTTATCTCAACTGTGATCGGCGTTGTTTTAGGCTTAGTATCAGGTTTCTTTGGTCGCCTTGTAGATTCAGTCATTATGCGTTTCACAGATATGGTGATGTCTTTCCCTTATTTGCTTTTAGTGTTGGTAGCCGCGGCTATTTTTGGCCCTAGCTTGTTAAATATTGTCATTATATTGGGTTTTGTAAACTGGCCGGGAGTTGCCCGGCTTGTGAGAGGAAATGTTCTCTCTTTGCGAGAACGGGCTTTTGTGCAAGGATCTATTGTCGCGGGGCTACCTAAACCGTATATATTATTCTCGGAGATTTTGCCTAATACGATCGCTCCGGTTCTGATTCATTCCAGTTCAGTAATGGCTTTTTCAATCCTGGACGAAGCGGCCCTTTCCTTCCTTGGCATGGGGGTACAGGCGCCGACAGCTAGTCTAGGCAATATGTTAGGGTCCGCGACATCGCAAGCCATCCTTACAGATATGCCTTGGCTCTGGATTCCGCCGGGAGTAGTT
>DUNL01000291.1 GCA_012839385.1 Clostridiaceae bacterium | reverse complement strand
GCTAAGAACCGAGAGGGGGATATCCCAAATGCAGAACACAAACTTAGCAATCTAAAGGTGGACCCCCTAGAAAACCACCTAGTTTACATAATTATTATTATCGGAAGTTGGGGAGGAACCAAAAATTAAGGTTTACAAAATAAAACTAACTTATTTTTTTTCTTCATGTATAATCGAATACAACTGAAATTTTATTTTAGTTCAATGAACTTTTTCAGATGAGATTTTTTGCGGCAAAAGGAGAACTGGATGTGCAGATCAGTCAGGACGAAAAAGGAGCTTTGATCAAATGCCACTTGAGCTTGTTGTTTGTAATCATCATTTGGGGAAGCTCTTTTGCAAGCATTAAGGTCATCTTACCTCAAGTCCCACCGAATACAATTGCCTTATTGCGTTTTGTCATAGCCAGTATTGTTTTGGGACTTTTTCTTGTCATTACTAAACAGCCGCGGCTGCAAAAACATGATTTGCCGGGTATTTTGTTCTGCGGTTTCTCTGGAATTGCTATTTTCAATGTACTGCAAAACCAGGGGCTGCGCTATGCCGGTGCTACTGATGCCGCTATTCTAATAGCTATGTCACCGGTGTTTATTGCTCTTCTGTCATGGGGTATCTTAAAAGAAAGGATATCTAAGCTGCAGGTTGCAGGTATCGTTATTGCCTTTGCCGGTTCTGTACTGGTTGCTACCAATGGGTCTTTTAATGGTCTTGGGTTTAATAAACTGCGGATTTATGGTGACCTATTGGTGCTGTTGAGCAGTTTTGCCTGGGCAATCTTTAGTATTACTCTCAAAAAGCTTTTGACGCGTTACCCACCTACTACAATCATGGCTTACAGCACTTTTGCGGGTACTGTTTTTTTGATCCCTTTCAGCTTATTAGAGTATCCGGTTAATTTATTTGCTGTTAACTCTGCAGGGTGGCTAAATATTATCTACCTGGGATTGCTGGCATCTGCTCTGGGAAACCTGATTTGGAACTCTGCCCTTGATAAGGTTCCTGCTGTAACCGCGGGTGCATATCTTTACCTATCACCTGTTGTTGCAGCTATTGTAGCATTTATCTTTCTCAATGAAATACCAGGCCTGTATACAATCGCAGGTGGGATAATCATTCTCACGGGTACATTTTTCGCCAGTAAATAAGTTGGCATTTCTATAAAAACTGGATGAAAGCAATATAGAACTTTGGTATAATGTAGAAAAGTGTATGTATGCACCCATGTAGTCGCTCGAAAAGTGTGCAAATTTAGTATTACGGAGGAGATTGAAGAGTGAAAAGAAAATTAACTTCCCGCCAGGCTTCTATACTAAAATACATACAAAAAGTGAATGCTGAGCGTGGCTACCCTCCTTCTGTGCGCGAAATTGGAGAGGCAGTCGGTCTTAAATCCAGCTCAACTGTTCATACACACCTTGTCAATCTGGAGAAGAAGGGCTATATCCGTCGCGATCCTACCTAACACCTCAATAGCTCGTGGTTTGGTAGGATCACGACGGATATAGCCTTTCTTTTCCAGATTGACAAGGTGTGTATGAACAGTTGAACTGGATTTAAGACCGACTGCCTCTCCAATTTCGCGCACAGAAGGAGGGTAGCCACGCTCAG
>DUNL01000214.1 GCA_012839385.1 Clostridiaceae bacterium | reverse complement strand
TTTTTAAACAATTATTTTGACTGTTCATGGTGAAAACCACCAAGCACAGTCCCCCCAAAATAATCTTCCTCAGGAATAATGTTGTTCTTGAAACGAAATGGTTCCCCACAATAATGTCGGCCTGAACGATAAGAGTCGTAATACACTTCAAGAAGGTACCCCTTTTTTTCAGTAATCCAAGCTAACGTCGCAGCTATTGCATTTTTACTTCTTTGAGAATATTTTCCTAAAACAAACAAAAGTTTTTTACTTTTATCCATTAGAATCCCTCCAAAAAACCTTATTTAATTTCATTCTTTTATTGCACCAGCTGTAAGTCCTTGAATATAGTATTTTTGAATCGTAACACCGAATACTATAGCCGGAACCATTAAGATTACTGATAATGCCGCCATCTCCCCCCATCTTGCTCCTGAAGTAGATAGAAATCCAGACATAACAACAGGTGCTGTTTTTACCTTAGTTTGAGTTAATATAAGAGCAAAAAGAAACTCATTCCAAGTAGCTATTAAACATGATATAGTAGCGGCTGCAATTCCAGGTTTAGCAATAGGAAGTAAAACTCGAATAATAGTCTGAATTTGTGAACATCCATCAATCATTGCTGCTTCATCAATTTCACGAGGAATCTGCTTAAAAAAGGTTCCCATCATCCAAACAACAAATGGCAAATCGATAATTAGATAAACCATTATCATCCCAGCATAAGTGTCAAGTAATCCTAAATGCTGATATATTATATAGAAAGGGATTGCTAATGCCATAAGTGGTATCATGAGACCAATGAGAATCCACAACAAAAAAACTCGTTTCCACGGAAAATTATACCGAGCCATAGCATATGCGGAGGGTAATCCAACAATCATACTAATTAATAAGGTTGAAAATGTTAGAATTATACTGTTGTAAAATCCATGAACTACATTACTATTTTTAATAATTGACCTATAATGATCTAAAGTTGGTTTAAATACCAGCTTGGGTGGAATAGAAAGAGCATCAATTCGGGTCTTAAAGGAGATTGACGCTGCCCATAATATTGGCATAAGGAAAAAAAGGGCTACAACAATAACAAGAGCAACAAACGTTATCTTAAACCATATACTTTTTTTGGTCATTTTCATTTTTTATAAACTCCTAACATCTCTCCCATAAATTCAGATAAATAGTAACAAATGATCATTACAAATATAACCAGAATGACACTAGCAGCTGAACCCTTTCCAATCGAGCCTTCCAAAAAAGCAACTTTATAGGCATAAAAAGATGCATTTGTTGTTGCACTTCCTGGGCCTCCTGAAGTAAGGCCATAAATTAAATCATAAGATCTAAAGACCCCCATAGTTCTAAAAATAATAGCTATTAGTATAACTTGTCTAAGCAAAGGAATAGTAATATAAAAAAAAGATTGCACTTTAGATGCACCATCTATTTCTGCAGCTTCATAAAAATATTGAGGAAGGGATTGAAGGCCCGAAATCAGGATTAGCGACATATATGGAGTCCATTGCCAAACATCAACTAACATAACTGATAATAATGCTGTTTGTGGACTAGCAAGCCAATTTGGTCCATTAATCCCAATTAGGCTCAATGCATAATTTATTAGACCAAAATCTGGATCATAAGCTGTCCTCCAAATAAGAGAAACAACAATAGGAGCGATAACCATCGGAAAAATGAGAATCGATCTTACAAATTTGGCTCCTTTAAAAGGCTGATAAAGCAATAATGCTATTCCGAAGCCAATTATAAATTCAACTAAAACACTCCCCATAGTTAGGGTAAGGGTAACCTGTACCGCTTTCCAAAAAGACCGAGAAGTTAAAATTTCTATATAGTTGCCAAGGCCGCAAAAGCCTCTTATAGTTGGATCGTACAAAATCCACTTACAGACGCTCAAATACAAAACATAAGCAAAGGGAATAATGGTTACAATTGAATATACTACTATAGTTGGTAAAATTAAAAATATATGCTGTCTCCGTTTCATTTCACTACCCCAAATCTCTTATTAAGAACAGTCAGTAATAAACTACTACAAATAAAATTCCTTTTTGTAAAGTGGATGGTCTCCCTTTTTGAATTTCTTTAAAAAATAGTCATCTCCGAAACCATCCACCTTCCTTTTTATAAGAAATAACTTACAACGGCATAAATAGCAAATTGCTACTTAACCTTGACCATTGCGAATAAATTCTGGGATTTCCTTTTTTCCTGAGAAATATCCAGCATCATCTAAAATTTTTCTAATACGTTCATTTGCTTCATCAAGTGCGTCTTTCGATGATTTTGTGCCTGCAAGTGCATAAGAAACAGCATCACTTATTGCCATGTAATAGGCTGGTTGTTCGGGAATTGGGGGAAGGAAATAAATATCACCAATCGCCATTGTATCTTTAATTGCCTTAAAAAAAGGGGCTTTTTCATAAGCATAATCTAATACACTATTTCTAGTTAGAGCAGAAAACTTATACCTATCAAAAGCATACTGCTGAACTTCTTTACTAGTTGCCCATTTAATGAATTCAGTAGCAGCTTCCTTGTGTTTCGAGAAATTGGAAATAAAATAGCCATAACA
>DUNL01000007.1 GCA_012839385.1 Clostridiaceae bacterium | reverse complement strand
CAGGCGTTTCACGAGGGGTTTAATTAGTATACATTTTGTAGACTATCTGAATAATGGGGAGCAAGGTGCTGAAAAGGATATAAAGTAGTCATTGTCAGACTATAGTCGTCTGTTGGCTCTAATCCGCTAATCATTAGCTTCAACTAATATATGTCGTTTGTGATAAAATATATATGCCTGGAATGTTTGACACTCCTCATATTGAGCCACCATGACACAAAAGGGAGTCCGGGTTAGTGTGGAATACGGTCGTACCGCCTCCGAGCGGAGGGTCTAAGACCACCGCAGGGCACCCACCTAGCAAAATGCTGGGCGTCAATCGAGGGATCGGCATTCCGGGTCTTGTTATTAAGGAGAGTTAATATGAAAATTTATAATACTTTAACCCACCAAAAGGAAGAGCTGGTACCCTTAGAAGATAATCACATTAAGATGTATGTCTGTGGGCCAACCGTCTATGATTTTTTTCATATTGGCAATGCCCGACCATTTATCACTTACGACACCTTAAGACGTTATCTGGAACACAGTGGTTACAAAGTAACTTATGTCCAAAATTTTACTGATATTGACGACAAGGTCATAAAGAGGGCCCAAGAAGAAGGCACTACGATCGGTGAGCTGTCAGATCGCATGATTAAAGAATATTTTAAAGATGCTGACGCATTGAATATTAAACGGGCGGACATATATCCACGGGCTACGGAATATATCGATGCCATAATAGATCTGGTAAAACTTTTGGAAGAAAAAGGCTTTGCCTATACTTCCTCTGACGGCGTGTATTTTGAAATAGCTAAAAACCCCAACTATGGTAAGCTTTCCGGCAAAAATATTGATGATTTACTGGCAGGAGCTTCCGAACGTGTAGCAAGCAAGGAAGATAAGAAAAGCCCGCTTGATTTTGTGCTCTGGAAATTCAAGAAAGAAGGGGAACCTTTTTGGCCTTCACCTTGGGGAGAAGGGCGACCGGGATGGCACATAGAGTGTTCAGCCATGACCAGAGCCACTTTAGGTGACACTATAGATTTACACTGCGGAGGAGTAGATCTGGTATTTCCTCACCATGAAAATGAGATCGCTCAAAGTGAATGCGCGACAGGCAAAAAATTCGTACGCTATTGGATGCATAACGGTTTTATCAATATCGATAAAGAGAAAATGTCTAAATCTAAGGGTAATTTTTTCTTAGTACGAGATCTAACAAAACAATATGAGCCAATGGTATTACGCTTTTTTATGTTGCAGGCACAATATAGAATGCCTATAAATTTTGAAAAAGAATTACTTGATGCCGCAGTTGTAAGTTGGAATCGCATTACTACTTGCCTGGACAATTTAGAACATGTGGCAAAATCGGCTCCGGAAACTGACGCGACCGAAGTAGCGAAAAATGCTGTCCAAGAGCTTGAAAGAGCTGTAATTGTGGCCGAAGAAAAGTGGAATCGTGGTCTAGCGGATGACCTTAATACGGCTGACGCTATCGCGGCGATTTTTGATCTAGTCAGAGCCGCCAATATCGCTACCTCCGTTCCAGGTATTTCTTCCAAAGCCCTACTAAAAGCTCAAGATAAATTATTAGAACTACTTTCAGTTCTTGGTCTTGACCCGACCAGATCTGAAAAAAACAGTGTTCCGGCAGAAATAATAGAACTGGTAGAACGTCGTCAAACTGCCAAAAAAGAAAAGGATTTCGCGCTAGCTGACAGTCTTCGTGACGAGATAACTGCAGCGGGCTTTAAAGTAGAGGATACACCGCAGGGACCAAAAGTTTCCGCTCTTTAACCTCTACATTTAAGTAAAAGGTAAATTTGACTACTTTTCAGCTTGAACACGACGCAATAGAAGGCAATTTACGAGAAGTTCCGGTCTCTACATTGGCTTGGATCGGGGATAGTGTTTTTGATTTGTATGTGCGTATGGCTCTTGCCAGCAGAATGAGCCATCACAATTCCGGAGATCTTCACCGCTCAGCAATCAAAATGGTCTCCGCCCCGGCACAAGCAGCTGCTATGCAAACACTTCTCCCCTTCTTAAGTCAGGAAGAGACTTCAATAGCAAAAAGGGCCAGAAATCATGATCCCGGTAGTCTACCGCGCAATGCCGACCCTATTCTTTACCGCAAAGCAACGGCCCTAGAAGCACTGATTGGCTACCATTACTTGGCGCGCAATTATAATCGTTTGACTGAATTGATGAAGATCATAATCAGAACCTACTTTGAAAAATTCCAAGTCATTGATAATTAATATTAAAGCAGGAACAATATGACACAAAATAGACCGGAAAGACGGAGCAAAAAAAACACTTACACTGGAAAAGATAGTAAGAGAAGGCAGAAACAGGATTTTAGACGAGGAAAAGCCAAAAGAGCTGTAAGCTCTAAAAGGTCTGGCCAACAAACCAGTAAGCAAAAGACAGCTTTTCGAGGTAGTGTAAAGAAGAAAGTGGCTAACGATCTCTTCACACTACAAGAAGAGGGTCCAATTGACCGTCTGGAAGGAAGAAACCCGATCAAGGAAGCCTTGAGAGCCGGTCGTGACATCAATAAAATCTGGATCAAGAAAAGAAGCAAAGGCAGAACTGATAGAAATTTGGACCAATTAGTCCATGAGTGTCACCGAGCCGGCGCGGTAATAATTGAAGTTGAAGCTGATGTACTTAACAGTATGGCCACCTCTTTTGGGCATCAAGGCATAATCGCGCAGGTAGCCGCCCATAAATACAGTAGTTTACAGGATCTTCTCGCCCGAGGAGAAGAGCAAAAAAGGAAGAATCTTTATCCTCTCTTGATATTGCTTGACGGTTTGGAAGAAAGCTACAATTTAGGTTCAATCCTACGTATCGCGGATACTGCAGGGGCAACCGGCGTTATTATTCCCAAACGAAGATCAGTAGCCCTAGATGCTTTAGTAGCCAAGGCGTCGGCCGGAGCGATAGAATATGTTCCGGTTGCTCGTGTAGTCAATTTAAGCAGTACTATTCAAGAATTAAAGGATCGCGGTTACTGGATTTATGGCGCGGATGTAGAAGGAACCACTACACCTGAAAATAGTGACTGGTTACGCAGTATCGCGCTTGTCATCGGTAACGAAGGCAAGGGAATGAGCGCGAAAATTAAGGAATCCTGTGATCATCTGATAAGAATACCTCAATATGGGCAAGTTAATTCCTTAAACGCGGCTGTTGCCTGCGGTATCTTAGCGTATGAAGCTAGAAGACAGGCAAGAAGTGAGGGCAAAGTCTTTGTTGATAATACTGATAAGTTAAACCTATAAGGTCAGAGGATAACTGCATTAATGCTCCTATAGATTAATTATGATGAAGAAAGAACTATCTACCCAAGCTAAGCATGACCTAGAACTGATAAGACAGTTCCGTTCAGGTAGAAAAGAGGCTGCCGAAGAGCTTTTTATTATTTACAAACCACTGGTAATTTCTAGGGCAAATCGCTACTTCCTTCAGGGCGGGGATCAAGAAGATTTGATTCAGGAAGGCATGATCGGCTTATTTCAGGCCATGGGAACATATGACCTGGATTCAGGACTTCCTTTCTCAGCTCTTGCCGACCAAGTAATACGCTCTAGATTGATTGACACTGTTCGCTCCGGATCAAGACAGAAACATAAAATATTAAATGAATCTATTTCTCTGGAGGTAAAAGCTACAGAAGATTCAGATTTATATCAAGATATTTATTGTGAGCGAGATATCCATATATTAAGTCCTGAAGACAGAGCTATTGCCAAAGAAGAACTTGAAGCCTTCCAGGCTTTCATGCAAAATAATCTTAGCCCCTTAGAAGCAAAAGTGGCGACTTTACTGGGGCAAGGATACAGCTATCAGGGAGCGGCACAAGCTTTAAATAAGGATGTCAAAAGCATTGATAACGCTGTCCAAAGAATTCGACGCAAAATGAAGCAAGTAGATATTGACGTCAACGGATAAATTAAAGGCAACAAAGATATGAAGCGCGTGGTAAAGCAAAAGAAAATACCCGAGGAAAAGGAAAAAAGCTGGTGGCTATTCGGCATAGCGACTTTGATCATAATCCTTATTCTTCTCTTTGTAGGTTGTGAGAATGTTCTGGAGAAAATAGCCCCGGCGCGCGCGAAAAAACCGGACGCGTTGACTATTAGTTTAGGCTCTGAAAATTCCATGAACTCTCTAGAACTGGCTTTCTCTTTGGCTCTTGCTGTCAAATCCGATGAAAGCGCGGAAGCTGTCTACAATTCCATTCCCTTAACACAGACGGACGGTATGGATGAAACAGATTTCTATCAATATATACAGGCACTGAAACGAGGAGTATCCGGGAGCATTACTGATATTAAACCAATAAACACCCAAGATAAAAATGCCATTATTGCCTTGCTGGAAGCAGGCGATCCCAATATATTACAATTGGCGCAAAATTCAGATTATTATTTATTATCCTATGACAGCGGTCTCAGCAGAATAGGTGGCTTTGTTATAGCGATCCAAAATGATGAGAATAATCAACCTTATCTGGATAAAGATTGGATGCAGGGCATTGTGGCTATTAACAATTATATGCTCCTTTATTTTGACTCCATAGCCAATAACGATTTTGAGGCCTTACATGCTTTACTTAAAGAGAGAATTAAACCCCGAAACCCTGTTGAGGAAATGGCTTTAATCTCAAGATGTCAAGCAACTTTAGATTATTATAATAACGACATAAGGACTCAAAGAGAACAGTATGATTTGCTGACGATATACCCGGGGTACGCGGAAATTGAACAGTATATTGTGACCCTGGATCAAAACCAAAAATCCAGTAGGTTGGTACGCTTTCAAGAGCTTAATAATCAACTTATTATTACAGACCCTGTAAGTGTTACGCTGGATAAAAAAGATCTGACCGTATTCACAGCGAATGACACTCTTTTCACTTTGGATCCGGAACAAAATACCATCACAGTTAGTTCCCAGGACTTTGATCGCTTGCTGGGAACTCCTCTCTCTCATGATGACAGTACTTGTTACCGAACTTCTAAAGGAAAAGATATTTTTACGGTTGAATATCCGGGGATTATCATCTCTGTGAGTGGAAAATGCCAAGAAGATCATCATAAATGGTCAGGACAATTGACCAGAGCGGAGATTTATTATAGTAATTTCGAACTGGGTTCAGGTCTAAAGCCCGGAATGCATATTAGCGAACTCTATGTTCGCTATCCTTTCGCCAGAGAAAACAACTATATCATGCATAGTAGTATAAATGAAACTGATTATACTCTCGCAGTTCAAGTTGAATCAGGTAATATCACAAAACTTACAATTATTGTAGCAACAGATTGAAAGTCTCAATCTATATTTTTGTAATAACTGTAGCAATTATAGCTCTCGACTACCCCGTTCGATAAATTCCCGCATCTCGGTAGCCGGAACCATGCTACCGCCCGTAGCCCAGACGATATGAGTAGCCTTATCCATCTTCTCTAACAATTCATTATCTCTAAGCCAGGCTTGACTTGCGATATCTGAATTTAAAACAAAAGGTCCCGGCATCCCCGCTAGAGCGGACGGTTCAAGACTGATACCTTCAGTATCTTGAAGGGTGCTTAGGAGCCGATAGAGATGCTGATCCTGTACAGTGAATGCTCCGGCAAGGAAAGATTCCACTTTTTTACATACCGGCGCGGAGGCTCTAGCGACTGCCAGACCATCAGCTTCAGTTGAACCTGATAATCCGATGTCTTGAACGGATATTTCAGAGTGTAACCCGGTAGCTAATCCCAAGCAACAGCAAGGTGAATCAACCGGTTCGGCAAAAAAGGCGTAAAGGTCTTTGCCATATAATTGGTACAGACCCCAGGTAATACCTCCCGGTCCCGTACCAACCCCACAAGGTATATAAACAAAGAGAGGGTGATCCGAATCTACAGTAATCCGTAGCGCGTCTAACTGGTCTTTAAGGCGCAAAGCTGCAACCGAATAGCCCATAAATAGATCTTCAGATTCCTCATCGTCAACAAAATGGCAGTTCGGATCAGCGGCAGCAGCTTGTCTACCTGCCGCTACAGCTTTGCTGTAGTCCTCCCGGTACTCAATTACCTTAACTCCCAGCGATCTTAAACGTTCCTTTTTCCATTCTCTAGCGTCTGCTGACATATGTACTTCAGTTTCAAAACCCAGTTTAGCACTTATAATACCTACTGAGAGCCCTAGATTTCCTGTCGAGCCAACTGCTACCGAGTAGCGGGACAGTACTTCTCTATTTTCAGGCAGGGATAATGATGAGTAATCAGATGTCAAAGTGATCAGACCATGTCTCAGGGCAATGGTCTCCGCCAACTTTAGAATCTCATAGATGCCTCCACGTGCTTTGACAGAGCCTGACACAGGTAAAATATCATCTCGCTTTAGAAAAAGCGACCCGCCTACTTTATGTTTCGGATCAAGTTTTTCTTTTATATGAGGAATGGGAACAAGTGGTGATTCTATCAAACCTCCACTAGATTCTGTTTCCGGAAATTCTTTAGCTATCCAAGGTGCAAAGCGTTCTAAGCGAGCCGCCGCGTCCCTCATTGCCGCGAGTGAAGTCTGGTCAGGCGCACTCTCAACTAAAGAACGGCGCTGCGGATTAAACCATATTATTTCTTGTCTAGTCTGTAAACGCTTTATTAACTCCTGCCTATTGTTCCCTGCATCCATAATTCTTACTTCCTCCAAATATTGTCTTGTTTAGATGATATTAAACAATTACAAGTCATCTTTATTTTTTCTTTGTTTTCTTCAGGTAAAAGTTTGTCCTCTTCCAACATTATAAGCAGGGGTAAACATATTTTCTATTCCGGAACAAAAAAGGTGGTGTTATTATCACTTTTCAGTGTAATTAGACACCACCTTCAATGCTGATTATGCTTTTACTCTTAGCCCGAAACTTTAGACTGAGCTACAGTACTTTCAAGCAACTCCTTATTTTCCGGTACTACCGGTATAGCTGTGATATTTCGATAGCGATGCATGCCACTTCCGGCCGGTATCAGCTTACCAATAATTACATTTTCCTTGAGTCCAAGTAGCGGGTCCACTTTACCCTTAACTGCCGCGTCAGTGAGAACTCTTGTAGTCTCTTGGAAGGACGCGGCTGACAGGAACGAATCGGTAGCCAAAGATGCCTTCGTAATACCAAGTAATACACGCTTGCCCTCTGCCGGCTGAAGACCCTGAGCTTCAATTTCCGCGTTAGTTGATTCAAAGTCAAACATATCAACTAGACTACCCGTTAACATGTGAGTATCGCCTGAATCATCAATTTTGCATTTGCGCAACATTTGCCGCGCTATTATTTCAATATGCTTGTCGTTAATCTCAACTCCGTTGTTTTTGTAGACTTTGAGTACCTCCGTGATGATGTACTTTTGTACACCCTCCGCGCCCTTAATTGACATGATATCTTGCGGATTCACGGAGCCATCTGTGATAAGATCGCCGATCTCAACATAATCGCCTTCGTCTACAATAACCGGCGTTGAGAGAGGGATAGCGTGAGTTTTGCTTTCCCCTTCAGCAGATGTTATCGTCACTTCACGCTTACGCTTATCGGTTTCCACTATAGATACTACACCTTCAAGTTCCGCAATAACTGCCTGGCCCTTGGGTTTTCTGGCTTCAAATAGCTCTTCAACACGGGGCAGACCTTGTGTGATATCATCGCCGGAGGCAATACCTCCCGTATGGAATGTACGCATAGTAAGCTGAGTGCCCGGTTCGCCAATTGATTGGGCGGCCATTATACCTACTGCTTCACCTACTACCGCAGGCTCTCCCGTGGCTAAATTGATGCCATAGCATTTGGCGCAGACACCTGATGAACAAGCGCAGGTGAGATTGCTTCTAATTTTTACTTTCTCCAGGCCGGAATCCTCTATCATTTGCGCTTGATCATTGGAGATTAGAGTTCCACCCTCGACCAAGACTTTCTTTGTTTTCGGATCAATGACATCTTCTGCCGCGTAGCGGCCACGAACACGATCAAAAAGTCTCTGTGCTACTCTACGCTTATTCTTGCTACCTACCGTAATAGCTGAGACATCAATGTAATTGGATGTTTGACAATCTTCCTCACGAATTATTACATCCTGAGCTATATCAACCAGACGCCTGGTCAGATATCCCGAGTCAGCAGTTTTCAGCGCTGTATCCGACAGCGATTTGCGAGCGCCGTGGGAAGAGATAAAGAACTCTAAAACATTCATGCCCTCACGTAGATTGGACTTGATGGGTATTTCTACAGTTCTTCCAGTCGTATCCGCCATATTGCCACGCATACCGGCTAGTTGCTTGATCTGGTTGATATTGCCTCTAGCTCCGGATAAAGACATCATATAGACAGGGTTAAAGCGACCCAGGTTTTCTTTAAGGGCTTCTGTAATGCTGTCAGTCGTACGACGCCAGATATCTACCACAGCCCGGTAACGGCCTTCGTTGTTTAGTAACCCGCGTTGGTGACGACGATTGATCTCCGCGACCTGCACTTCCGCTTCCTCTATAAGGGTTTCCTTTATATCAGGTACTACCATGTCAAAGATACCGATTGAAATTCCACCAATTGTTGAATAGTGGTAACCCATGGTCTTAAGTTGATCTAAAATCTTAGATGTCTTTGTAATTCCATGAATATGAATACAACGCTCAATGATTTGGCCAAGTTGTTTCTTACCTACCAGAAAATCGCATTCCAGTTTCAATAGATCTTTACCGCCCCGCGAACGATCTGCAAAGCCTAGATCCTGAGGCAGGATTGAATTGAAAATCAATCTGCCCATAGTTGTAGTAATAACACCACTGATTGTCTTGCCGTCAACTTCAACAGTTCTACGGACTTTAATTGATTGACGCAAAGTGATGATATTCTTTTCATAGGCCATATTGGCCTCATCATAATCACTAAATGCGGGTAGCGGAGCCTCCGGATCGAAATCATCCGGTTCTTTATCTATCGTCAAGTAGTAAATTCCCAACACCATATCTTGAGTAGGTACCGTAACAGGTTTGCCATCTTGAGGCTTGAGTAAATTGTTGGAGGCCAGCATTAAGAATCTGGCTTCAGCTTGGGCTTCCGCGGACAGGGGTACGTGAACCGCCATTTGGTCACCATCAAAGTCAGCGTTATAGGCGGTACACACCAGAGGATGCAGCTGAATAGCTCGACCTTCTACCAGAACCGGCTCAAAGGCCTGAATGCCTAAACGGTGTAGAGTCGGCGCCCTGTTCAAAAGTACCGGATGATCCTTGATTACATTTTCCAAGGTGTCCCAGACCATATCGCCGCCTCTTTCAACTAAGCGTCGTGCTGATTTGATATTTTGAGCTAATTCATGTTTGACGATCTCGCGCATAACAAAGGGCTTAAATAGTTCTAGCGCCATCTCTTTAGGCAAGCCGCACTGATGCATCTTAAGTTCAGGGCCAACCACAATAACGGAACGACCGGAATAGTCGACACGCTTACCCAAAAGATTTTGACGGAAACGCCCCTGTTTGCCTTTTAGTAAGTCGGATAAAGATTTGAGAGCACGATTACCGGCCCCTGTTACCGCTCTACCACGACGCCCGTTATCTATCAAGGCATCCACAGCTTCCTGTAACATTCTCTTTTCGTTTCTAACAATAATATTGGGTGCGCCTAACTGCAGTAGCTTGTTAAGGCGATTATTACGATTAATAACTCGACGATAGAGATCGTTAAGATCCGAGGTCGCGAAACGACCACCATCAAGCTGAACCATCGGACGTAGTTCGGGTGGCAATACCGGCAATACGTCCAATATCATCCAGTCGGGCTGAAATCCCGATAATTTAAAAGCCTCAATAACTTCTAATCTCTTAATTAGTCGGCTCTTCCTTTGTCCCTTAGCTTGCTGTAGCTGTTCTCTGAGATCATCTGCCAGAGCGTCAATATCAATTTGACTAAGTAGGTCTTTGATAGCTTCAGCGCCCATTTTAGCTACAAAATCATGCCGTCCATATTCTGAGACATATTCTCTGTATTCGCGCTCGTTGATAATATCGTATTTGTTAAGATCCGTAGAACCGGGATCAATCACGATATAGGCGGCAAAATAGAGTATTTTCTCTAAATTGCGTGGTGACATATCCAGCACCAGACCCATCCGACTCGGTATGCCACGAAAATACCAAATATGAGAAACAGGGGCAGCCAAACGTATATGGCCCATTCTTTCCCGTCTAACTTTTGCCCTGGTTACTTCAACTCCACAACGATCGCATACTATGCCTTTATATCTGATTTTCTTATATTTACCACAATGACATTCCCAGTCTTTAGTGGGGCCAAAAATTTTCTCGCAGAACAAGCCGTCAAGCTCCGGCTTGAGAGTACGATAATTTATCGTTTCCGGCTTTTTGACTTCGCCATGAGACCACTCGAGAATTTTATCCGGGGAAGCGAGGCCAATACCTATTGCTTCGAAATTATTGATTTCTGACATATTTTTCCTCATCTAGAGCTCAATTCTCTTCCTTTATATCTGTTGTATCTGAATTCTCTGTTTCTGTTGCACTCGTGTTTTCGTTAGGGTCTTCTTCATCAAGCTCACCTGTCTCGTTAAGTTCGCCTGATGAATATCCTGCCCTGGCCAACTCACTGGCACTCAAAGAGGTATCTTTGAGCAAATCCGACAGATCGGTGATTACTCCCGATGCAGTATCGCTTTCTTCACCAGAAGCATCTTTAATCTCTACCAATTCATTCTTCTCATCAATAATACGAACATCCAGAGCTAAAGACTGTAACTCCTTAACAAGAACTTTAAAGGCTTCAGGTACACCTGGCTCAGGGATGTTTTCTCCTTTAACAATAGCTTCATAAGTTTTGGTTCGTCCTTGTATATCATCAGATTTTACTGTTAGTATTTCCTGAAGAGTATAAGCCGCGCCGTAGGCTTCTAAGGCCCATACTTCCATTTCACCGAAACGCTGACCGCCAAATTGCGCTTTGCCACCCAATGGCTGTTGCGTTACCAGGGAATAGGGTCCAATTGAACGAGCGTGAATCTTGTCATCTACCAGATGTAAGAGCTTGAGGTAGTACATGACCCCTACTGTAATTCTATTCTCAAATGGCTCTCCTGTCCGTCCATCATAAAGAATTGTCTTACCGTCTAAGTCAATTCCCGCCATCTTAAAGGCTTCAACTACATCGCTTTCAACAGCGCCATCGAAAACCGGTGTGGCTACCTTCCAGCCCAGTTTCTTAGCCGCTAAGCCCAGATGCACTTCTAAGAGCTGCCCAATATTCATACGTGAAGGTACGCCCAATGGACTAAGGACAATATCTAACGGTGTTCCGTCCGGCATAAAAGGCATGTCTTCTTCCGGCAAGATACGAGATATAACTCCCTTGTTGCCATGTCGACCAGCCATTTTATCACCGACGGATATCTTTCTTTTCTGAGCGATATAAACTCTTACTAATTTGGCTACTCCATGTTTAAGTTGCTCGTCATCTTCACGAGTAAAAACTTTAACATCTACTATGATCCCGGACTCACCATGGGGAACACGGACAGAAGTATCTCTGACCTCACGCACCTTTTCGCCGAAGATGGCTCGATATAGCCTCTCTTCAGGTGTCAACTCCGTCTCGCCTTTGGGAGTTACTTTACCGACAATAATGTCTCCGGCGTGAACCTCCGCCCCTACGCGGACGACTCCCTCTTCGTCAAGATCCTTCAGCGCGTCATCACCAACATTGGATATTTCCCTAGTTATCTCTTCCGGACCGAGCTTGGTGTCTCTCGCTTCGCACTCATATTCCGTAATATGAATCGAGGTGTAAACATCGTCACGTACTAAGCGCTCGCTGATTAGGATGGCATCCTCATAATTGTAACCTTCCCAGGTCATAAAACCGATCAGGACATTTCTGCCTAATGCCAGCTCACCATTATCCGTGGATGGACCATCGGCAATAATGTCACCCGCGCTCACCGCGTCTCCAACTTTAACTAACGGACGCTGATTGATACATGTTCCTTGATTGGAACGCACATATTTTGTTAGCTCATACTCATCAAACTGATTTTTACCCGCAGTTTTAACAACTATTTTATCTGCCGCGACAAAATCAACCAATCCGTCATTCTTAGCGACTACACAAACACCCGAGTCTTTGGCAGCCCTGTATTCAATGCCAGTGCCGATAATAGGCGATTCCGTCTTGATAAGGGGCACTGCCTGGCGTTGCATATTAGAACCCATCAGAGCACGGTTAGCGTCGTCATTGCCGAGAAAAGGAATTAGAGCAGTGGCTACTGATACCAATTGTTTAGGAGATACGTCCATCAGATCAACCTTTTCAGGCGGTAACTCTATGAATTGATCAAGATAGCGACACACTACGCGATCTGATATAAAGCCGCCATCATCATTTAAGGGTTCATTGGCCTGGGCAATATTATAAAAGTCTTCTTCGTCAGCAGTCATATATTTAATTTCACTAGTGACAACACCTTTTTCTTTGTCATAGAGACGATAAGGAGTTTCAATGAAACCATATTTGTTGACACGAGCATAGGTCGCCAACGAGTTAATCAAACCAATATTAGGGCCTTCAGGGGTTTCAATCGGACACATTCTGCCATAGTACGATGAATGGACGTCACGAACTTCAAAATTAGCCCTCTCTCTGGAGAGCCCTCCGGGTCCTAGTGCCGACAGACGTCTCTTGTGAGTTAACTCCGCGGTTTGAGCCGTGAGCGGGCCGGCTT